>NZ_JBCEWQ010000046.1:0-54172 GCF_038448545.1 Streptomyces sp. CLV115 | reverse complement strand
GTCACAGCCTCCTACGTATGGCACATAGGACACTCCCGCTACAAGCGATAGCCACCGGGACGAGACAGCGGCCACCGCGTCCCGGTGGCTATCGCTTGTAGCGGGAGTGTCCTATGTGCCATACGTAGGAGGCTGTGACGGTCTCCATGGTGTGGGCGTGATCCGTGAGCGGGTGCTTGCCTCCGGAGGTGAGTTCGGTGATCCGGCGGCGTGCGGCGACGGCCTGGTCCTCACACATGCGGGAAGCCACGCGGAACGCCTCTTCGAGGCTGCACCCGCGATGGCGGACCAGTAGCGTCGGCAGGCTCAGAGGATCCGGGCCGTCGTGGTCCTTCTCCTTCGCGTACGAGGCCAGGTCGTTGATCCATCCGGCGAGGTCGGCCACGGCCTGTTCCAATTCCCGTACGGCCGGCGAGGCCCGCTGGTCCTCGGTGAGTTCGTACCCGTGCATGATCTCCGCTGCCGCCATGACGGTCCGGACGAAGACCGTGTGCGGGCGCATCGCACGGTAGTCGTCCAGGGTGATCCGGCCGGGTTCGCCGAGGTGGTGGGCCTCCCACAGGATGCCGAAGAGGCTGTCCCGCAGGTGTGCGGTGAGCCGTAGGTACTGCGTGGGCGTGGCCCGCTCCCGGAACCGGGTCAGGAGGTCCTGCAGGGCGGCGGTGCAGGGGTCGTCGCCGGTCGGCGGCCCGTCGTGGCCGGCCAGCAGCTGGACACAACGGGCGGTGCGGCGGACCAGGCGGGCGGTGTCACGGCCGCCTTCGGTCTCGCCGTGCGTGTCGTCGAACGCGGTGAGCCATACGAAGAGGCCGGCGAACAGGATCACGCCGTCCCGGTCCGCGGTGGGCAGGACACGGGCCACTCCCTGGGCCGTGATGTTGCAGAGGGCCTTCGCCTCGCCGGGCGAACCGGTCAGGGGGAAGGTCCGCAGCCAGCGTGCGGTCTGCTCCTCGACGGCGTCGGCGTACGGGCTGGTGGCGAACGGACCGGGGAAGGTGTCCCGGAGGTCGGGCATCGGCAGGGCGAGCGGGTCCGGGCCGCTGGTGTGGCTCATGCGGCCTTCCCTGTGACGGTCCGCCTGGCCTCGGCGGTCATACGGGGGTCCGACGGGTGCACGGTGAGCAGTCCGACCGGTTCCACGGCGGCGCCGGGAACCGGCCGCAGCCGCCAGCGGGACGCGATGAACGCCGTGATGACGACCGCCTCCGTCCAGGCGAACGCGTCGCCGATGCACATGCGTTTTCCCGACCCGAAGGGGATGAAGGCTCCCCGCGGCGGCTGGGGGCGCTCCGGAAGCCAGCGGTCGGGGTCGAAGCGCAGCGGGTCGGGGTACAGGTCCGGGTCCCGGTGCAGCGCGTAGGGACTCCACAGCACCTGTTCCCCGGCCGGCAGGCTGACCTGTCCGAGGCGCACGGGCCTGGTGGCCTGCCGGGTCACCAGCCAGCCGGCGTGGTGCAGGCGCAGGGTCTCACTGACCAGTCTGCGGGTGAAGGCGAGCCGGGGGACGTGCTCGGCGGTGATCGGGCCCTGCGCGACCACGGAGTCGACCTCTTCGTGCAGCCGCCGCTCCAGTTCGGGGTGGCGGCCCAGTTCGTGGAACAGCCAGGCGAGCATGACTCCGGTCGTCTCGGACCCGGCGGCCAGCAGCCCGATGATCTCCGACAGGATCTCGTTGTCGGGCAGGGGCGCGCCGCTCTCGTCCCGGGCCTCCAGGAGCAGTGTCACGAGGTCGCTGTGGGCGTCGGGGTCCGCCCGGCGCTCGGCGATGATGTCGGCCACCTCGCTGCGCAGCAGGCCGCGGGCGGCCTTGAGTCGCCGGTTGCTGCGGGTGGGCAGCCGTTCCAGCGAGGACACGGGCAGCATGGTGCGCCAGATGGCCGCGGTGAAGACCGTGTCGACGGCGTCGAGGATCGCGCGTGCCCGCTCCTGTTCCGCGCGGAAGGAGCACAGCACCGCCATGGCCACGTCCTGGGCCATGAGCCCCATCTCGGTCTTCAGGTCGAGGACTTCCCCCTCGTGCCAGCGGGCGATGGACGGTTCCACCGTTTCCCGCATCGTGTCGACGTACCCGCTGATCTGTTCGCGGTGGAAGGCGGGCTGGAGCAGGCGGCGCCGGCGCAGGTGGGGCTCGCCCTCCGCGACCGGCAGGGCCGAGCGGCCGAAGAGCTTGAGCTTCTCGCCCAGCAGCCCCTTGGAGAAGGAGTTGGACTTGCTGGTGAGCATCTCGTGGATCAGCTCGTAGGAGTTGACCACGGTCACCTTCTTGGGGCCGACCGACATACGGACGACCGGCCCGTAGGTCCGCAGGCGCTCGACGAACTCCAGGCGGTTCCTGAGCAGGGGGACGGCGTGTCCGACGAGCGGCAGCTTCCCCGGAGCGGCCGGCGGAACGTCCATGTCGGCAGTCATCTCTGTGTCGGCACTCACGCGTGGGTCCTTTCCGTGTCGGCTTCCGTGCATGCGGCTGCGCGGCGTGCCCGCAGCAGCTCCTGTGCGGAGAGCACCTCCGCCTCGATCACCGCGGCGGGCGCGTACAGGGTCTTGTCGTGCCACAGGGCGGGGTGCCGGGGGTCGGGGTACCGGCCTTCGGGGTGTTGGCGGTCGGGGTGCGAAGCGTTGTGCAGATACGTTTCAGCGAGATCCAGGGACCGGGCGTGCCGAGGCGTGGGGGCGCCGGCGCTCAGCAGGATCTTGACGGCGTACGCGGTCTCTTCGACGGTGCTGCCCCACACCCCCCAGGAGCCGTCGGCGCGCTGAGTTCCGGTGGTCCATTCCGCGGCCTTCCGGACGGCCCGGGAGGCGTGCTCGCCGCCGTACTGCGCGAGCGCGGTGACGCTTCGCGCGGTGGCGTAGTAGGGGGAGGCGTGCCACTTGTCGGTCCAGTGTCCTTCGGGCTGCTGCTGGTCGGCCAGCCAGTCGCTCAGCTTCGCCGCCCGGGGACCGTGGGTGTGCTGCGCCTCCGGGCTGCGGCGCAGGTGGCTCACGAGGGCCTGGAGGGCGTGGGCGTTCGCGGTGACCGACCCGGTGTCCTCGCCGATGTAGCAGTCGTAGTGGCTGCCGTTGTGGAACAGGTCCAGCGGTGCCGGGCCGTGGGGCAGCCCGACGAGCGAGGCGACCAGCACCGCCATGGCGGTGTCGTCGGCATCGGTCATGAGGCCGGGCGCACCGCGCACGCCCCGGGGATCGTAGATGTCCTCGGCCCACTCACGGACAGTGGCAAGAGCGGCAGCGGGCAGGTGGGCGCGTGCCAGCGCGGCGGCGACCCACAGCCGTTCGACCACGCGCAGGGGCGCGGCCTCGGGGAAGAGACCGTCGTAGCGCCCCGCCACCGCGGAGAGGTCGGCGACGGCCTGAGCGGTGGCGGCGGGTGATCGCGCCGCCCGCGCCGCGGTGGCGGCCGGCGAACTGCCCAGCAGGCCTTCGGCGTCGGGGACGAGAGAGGGCGGTACGAAGCCGGCTATGCCTTCGAACGTGTGGTGGTACTTGACGGGCAGGCTGCCCGCCGGCTCGTACCGCCCGGCCACGCGGGCCGGTGCCGACCCGTGAAAGCCGCCCGGCACCGGGAGCCGGGGGCCGCCGGAACCCGGCATGTCCCCGCCGTCGGCGGCCGGCGAGTCCAGCTTCTCGTTGATCGCGGCGACCAGGCCGGGCACGAGTATCTCCGCCGCGGCAGTGTCCGGCCACGGACCCGCCGGGGGCAGCGAACGCAACGCGCCCAGTCCCCTTTCCACCGCGGCCGTGAGCCGGCCGGTGACCTCCGCGGACGCGGCGCCCCTCTGCAGGACCGCCAGTGCGGCCTCCACCGCGCTGAGCGTCGGCAGGAGCCGGTAGGGCGGCGGTCCGTCCCCCCAACTGCCGTCGGGCGCCTGCTGTTCCAGCAGGTACGTGATCCGCCGCGGCTCCCCGGGCAGCCACGGCGCCGCCGACAGGACACGGGCCGTCTCGTACAGGGAGGGGCCGACGCTTCCCCACTGGTCCTGGTCGGCCCCGGCCACCAGATCGGCGGCCCGTTCGGCGTAGGGTGTGCCGACGTGGGTGCTGATGCTCATGGGACGGCTTCCTCCTCGGGGGTCTGAAGACGGTGTACGGCGGTGCCTCATGTCTGCCTGGCCGTTGCGTCCAGGGCGAGGCGGCGCAGAGAGTCGGTGGCACTCGCCGGGAAGGGAGCGTCGTCCAGGGCGGCGAGGGCGGCCGCCCGCCGCGCGGTGATCATCTCCTCCACGCTCTGCCGGGCGCCGGTGGATTCCAGGACCGTACGGACCGCAGCGGCGTGTTCCTCGTCGAGGTCGCTCCGGCCGACGAGCTCGCGCAGGGTCCTCAGCTCGGCCGCGGAGGCCCGCTGGACCGCAAGCGCCATCAGGACGGTGGCCTTTCCCTCGCGCAGGTCGTCCAGTACGGGTTTGCCCGTCCTGGCGGGATCACCGAAGACCCCGAGCAGGTCGTCCCGCAGCTGAAACGCTTCTCCCAGCGGTATGCCGAAGGCGGTACAGGCATCGAGTACGGGCGGGGCCGCTCCGGCCACCGCCGCCCCTATGTGCAAAGGCCGCTCTATGGTGTACTTGGCCGTCTTGTACCGGATGACGTGCAGGGCCGTATCCACATCGCCGGAAAGCCGGCCGGTGCCCTGCAGATCCAGGAGCTGGCCGTACATGACCTCGCTCCGCATCTCGGCCACCAGAGGCAGCACCTGTGCCAGCCGTTCCGGGCCGAGGCCCGCCGCACAGAGGAGCTCGTCGGACCACACCAGGGCCAGATCTCCGAGAAGGACGGCCGCGCCCAGACCGTGTGCCCGGGCCCTGCTGTCCGGGCCGCCGCCGTCGGTGTACGCGGTGGCCAGGGCGCGATGGGCCGACGGCCGGCCGCGGCGGACATCGCTGTCATCCATCACATCGTCGTGCACCAGGGCGAACACCTGGAACAGTTCGAGACTTGCGGCGGCACGGACGGCACCGGCCATGTCGCCGGTCGCTCCGGCGGCCTGCCAGCCGTACAGGCACAGCAGGGACCGCAGCCGTTTGCCGCCGGTCAGAAGTCCGCGCAGCGCGGTGGTCAGGTGGAGCAGCTCGATTCCTGGCGCCGTACGTTCCTTGGCGTCCAGGAATCCGATCAGAGCCGCGCCCACCTTCTGTCGTAGGGAAGCGAGATCGGGCAGTGCTGTGGGAAGGGCTTGTGTCACCTGCGGTTGACCTCTTTCGTTCGGGAACCGTCGTCGCGGTTCCGTTCTTGCAGAGGACGGGGCCGACGGACCCGCGCCTCCTCCCTGGGGGCTGGCGGGGGGGGGGGGGGGGGGGGGGGGGGGGGGGGTGGCGCCCGGTTCCCGGACGGCACCACCGCGATGCGACGAACGACGGCAGGTGATACGGCTTCTACACCGGGGTACCGCCTGCTGCCGGGGAGAACGGTGTGTCCCGCTCGGGGCGGGACGGGCTGCGGCTCCAGGGGGTCGCCCCGTCGGCGTCGGGAGCCAACGGGGTGAACCGGGCCGGAAGCGCGGTGAGCATGCGGTGGACAGCCCCGGGACGGTAGGTCAGCCGGCCGACGGGGACTGCCAGTTCGATGTCCGGCAGGTAGGTCAGCAGCCTCTCGATGGCGGCGGTGGCGACCAGCATGGCGACGTCACGGGCGGGACACGCGTGCGGCCCCGCGGCGAAGGCCAGGTGCGCCTTGTTCCCGGAGCGGTAGCCGTCCGTCGGAACGCCTGAATGCGGGCAGGTGTTGGCAGCGGCGTACGACACCATGACGGGCGAGCCCGCGGGGAGGCGGACACCGTGGAAGGTCACGTCCTTCTTCGGGAAGTGGACGCTGAAGTTGGCCAGCGGAGCGTCGTGCCACAGCGCGTCGTCGATGGCGTGCTGGATGGGCAGACTCCCGGTGGTCAACGTACCGAAATAGCGGTCGTCGCTGAGCATGCGCACAAGCGCATTGGCGATGAGGTTGCCCAGCGGCTCGTTCCCGGCCCCGAGCGTGATGAGGATCTGGTTGACAGCCTCCTCCTGGTTCAGACCATTGGGATGATCGATGAACCAGGAGGTCAGATCGTGGCCGCGCTGCGCCGCCTTGGTCCTGTAGAGCGTTTCGAGGTAGACACCGAACGACTGCCCGCCCGCCGCCTGTGTCTCAGGATCGCTGTCCATCATCGCCCCCAGCGCCCACACGAGCCGCCGGCCCTCCTCGTCCGGCATGCCGAACAGAGCGTTGAAGACCATCAGGGGCAGCTGCTGCGCGTACTGGCCGACGAGGTCGACCGTTCCGGTGTCGGCGAACTCCTGGAGCAGCGTGTCGGCGAAGCGGAACGTCAGGGCGCGCACATCATGCGGATCCAGCAGACCGAAGCTGTCCGTGATCACCCGCCGCAGATGTGCGTGCGTCTCGCCGTCGGCGAAGAAGAGACTCGGCCGCCACTCCACCAGAGGCCGGATCGGGCTGTCCTCCGGCACCTGCGGCAGCCAGCCCCGGGTGTCCTTGGTCCAGGTATCGGCGTCCTGGAGGAGATCGAGAGCGGCCCGGTAGTCGGTGACGATGCTGACCACGACACCGGGGGCCACCTCGGCCACGCCGACCGGCCCCTGCCTGCGCAGCAGGTCATAACTGCGCTGCGGGTTCGCGGCGTGTTCGGGCCCGTGCAGGGACACGGGCGCTTCGGCTGGTATGAGTGTCACGAGGCTTTGACTCCGGCAACGGATATGGAATGGGCGGTCAGTTGGGCAAGCGCGTTCAGGCCGCTGTTCTTCTCCCGTGCGTCACAGGTGACCAGTGGAGTCTCCGGGGCGAGGTCGAGCTTCGAACGGATGAGCGCCAAGTCGTACTTGGGTGAGTCGGGGAAGACATTGACAGCGACGGCGTACGGCAAACCGCGCTCCTCGATGAGTTCCATCACCTCCCAGGAATCCTTGAGCCGCCGGGTGTCGACCAGGATGAGGGCGCCGAGCGCCCCGAACGCGATGCCTTCCCACAACGGAAGGAAGCGGCGCTGCCCCGGAGTCCCGTACAGATAAAGGACGATCTTGTCGCCCGGCAGCGTCAGCCGGCCGAAGTCGATGGCGACCGTCGTGGTGGTCTTGTCGCGCAGCACATCGTGACTGAGGTCATCGGTGGCGACCGCCGCGTTTGTCATGACCTCGTCGGTGTGCAGCGTCGGAATCTGCGACAGCGACTTGACCACGGTCGTCTTGCCGATACCGAGCGGACCGGCAACGAGGATCTTGATCCTCCGGTGCTCACCCTCGGGCAGGTAGACGGGAGACGGGCTAGGCGGCAAGGAGAGCGTGGAGTCCACTCAGAACCTCTTCCAGGACTTCTTTCGACGGCCGGCCATCATTCGACGCACGGAGGGCATCCGGAAGCGGAACGGTGGCTTTTAACTGACCATCACTGACAAGTTGTTCGGCGAGCACCAGTGTCACGCTGACCGGGAGACCGAGATAGCCGGCCAGTTCGACGACACTGAGAGAGCCGTCGGTCAGCAGCTCGATCACCCGCTGGTGCACCGCCGTGTGATACCTGGCCAGGGGCAGACCACTGGCACGCAGCGCGGCCAGCGAATCGAGAGTGCCCGAGAGACCGGTACCGGGGCTGGTCCCCGTCGCGAGATACGCCGGCAGCAGCCGGCGCTGTTCCTGGCCGCGACTCATGACACCCCGTCATTGACACGGGCGGGAACGGACATTATCTGCTCCCCGAGCTTCATCGCCTGACGGGCCATCGTCGCCGCGACCACCCCCATCGGCATGTCCTGATCACCCGCTGCCGCGATCAGGGTGTTGGTCCCCTCGCCGACCGGCATGACCATGTACGTACCCCGGTCGTTGTGCGAGGTGACGGTCGTCAGCGGAGTGCTGGGAGGAGCCCCCAGAACCGCGTTGGTGGCGGCGCGGGAGGCCGAGTGCAGCGCGGCGGTCATCGCACCGATACCGTCCGCCTCGTCCTTGGTGAGGTTCTCCGAAGTGGCCTGGACCATCCCGTCGAGAGTCATGGTCAGAGCGTGCCGGACACCACGGATCTCCGTGATGGGCTTCAGGACCCAGGCGGACGGGCCGGACTCTTCATAGGCTTCAGACATGATCACAGTGTTTGCTCCGAATCGGTGACGGACCGGCCGTCGGTGAGGCCACTTTGGAAATCGCTCCAGATGGCACCGGTGCTCTCCGGGTCCAACGGGCGGGGCGCTGCGGCGGCTTCTTCCTGGGCGGCTGTCGCCGAGAAACGGCGGCGACGCTGCGGCAGTTCCGCCGCGGCGGACGGCGCGGGGGAGTGCGCCTGCGCACCGGCAGCGGCAGGCCGCTTGTGGGCCTGGGGCGCCACAGCAGGCTGAGGAGCCATGACCGACGGAGGCGTGACGTTCTCGTCGATCGAAGTCAGCAGGTTCTCGGGAACGGACACCACAGCGCGCACCCCGCCATAGGGAGAGGAAGTGTCGATGGACACATGAAGGCCGTAGTCGGCGACGAGACGGCCGATCGCGGCGAAACCCATGGACGGCGGATCACCGAGCTCAAGGAGCATCACCTCCTGCTGCTCACCGGAGATCAGACTCCGCCCGCGCGCGAGCGCTTCGGACGTCATGCCCTTGCCGGCGTCGTCGATCGTGATGCACACACTGCCGTTGCCCGTCTGGACCAGGCCGACGTCCACCATGAGGTCGTCGCGGGAGTGCTCCAGCGCGTTGGCCATCAACTCGGCGCACACCACAGCCACGGGCTCGGCCGCACGCCCGACCACACCGATGTTGGAAAGACCCAGCCGGGAAACGATGTTGATACGGTCGAAACCACGCAGCCGGGAGGAGGCGCCACTGACGACCTCGCTCACATAGGTGTCCTTGCGGACGTGCCCCGGCCAGCCTCCGCACACGATGGCGGACCGCTGCGTGAGGCGCAGGTTCTGCTCGTTGATGTGGTCGGACTCAAGCAGGCTCTGCGTCAGACGGGGCGGCGCACTGAACTCGTGCTGCAGACCCACAATGTTCGTCTGCAACCGGTAGGAAAGAGCCTGGGACTCCTGAGTCGCGCCACGCAGGGCAGCACGAGCAGCGGCGTCGATGCGGCGCCTCTCCTTGAGGACGATGCGGGAAACCGCTTCGGGCACGGCATCGAGAAGCCGGGCAGCCTCCGTCCCCGCGAGGTGCTTGTGCAGCACCCCGGGGACGGGGTGATGAGAGCTGATCAGGTGCAGTGCGAGAGCGGGAAGCCGATCGGAGACGAGATGACGCACCTCGCCGAGAAGCTCCGCCTCGCGGGTACCGAGTTCCTTCGCACGGGACTCTGCGGCCTGCCTGTTCTGCACCTCGGTCCGGGCGCGTCCCTCAGCAGCCTGCGCACGGGAATCGGCGGCCTGCGTCTCCGCGCGCAACGCTCTGCCCTGTCGCACGTGTATACGGCGCGAGCGTGCCAGAAGCAGCGCCCAGACTGCCAGGAGAAGAGACAAGACGCCAAGGGCAACGGCGATTTTTGAGGACAAGGTCACGGAGGGTGGTCCTAGGGGTCGATCGAGCCTTCGAAGAACAGCGCATCGGTTCACTGCCCCGCAGGGGAGTGCGCGCGGCCTCCGGAGAACTGGTGGACAGAAGAACAAGGTGGCAAGTGAACGGCGTGTGGACCGCCCGTGCGGCGAACGAGCGCCACCTCGGACGAACGACTACCGGGCCGGGGCGAGTCCCGCAGAGCCGCCCGGCCCACCCGGAGCCCCATCGCCGCGATCCCCACGGGCGACGACGGCTGCTCGGTCGGTCCTTCCACAACTGCCGCCCCCGGAAACGGTCGCAGGGCGGAGCCTGCTGAACGCGGACGAACAGGTTCATCAGAGCTCCGTTGAGGACTGCGAACGTCGGCTACCGGGTGCTTCCCGCCGTCGCACGCAGTCGACTCGCGGCCTTGCCACTACCTAAAACGGGGTCAGCTTACTGGAGTTGATCTGCACACGCGCCCCTGGTAGGCCCGCACAGTTGCGAACCGGACGATCTTCGCCCGCCGCTTTCTCACCGATCCCCCGCAGCGCGGACAACGGCGCCCTCCGACCGCCCGCCCACCGCCCCGTCCGGCAGTGGTTTCCGGTCGGCGGCCGGTGCCGCCCGGCCGGCAGATTGATGGCTTTTCCTGCCGTTTGAGGTGGAACGCGGGGCTCTGACAGCGGACCCCGACGAGCAACTGCCCTTCCCGCAGGGTGCGGTGGCGGAAACTCGTGCCCTGGCGCAGGATTCTGTGGGGCGGCGTCGCGCACCTGAACCCGACGGCGGGAAGCCGGCCCCGACCGAACCGCCGACCCGGACCGCCGGCCTGAACCGCGCCGCCGGACCGACCCGGACCACCGGCCTGAACCGCGCCGCTGGCCGAACACCACAAGGCCCGGAGTCGGGAAACCACCCCACTCCGGGCCTGCACACAACCTCACACCGGACATCACCCGGCTCGGCCTGGCCGGCGCACGCCGGTTCGCGCAGCGTCAGTCCGCGAGCTTGCCCTTGAACACGTGGCTGGCGTAGTCCATGGAGATCCGGTACTTGGTGCCGGGAACGACGTCCGTCGCGAGGACCCGCCACTTGCCCACATCACTCTTGACGAAGCTCTTGTACGTGGTGCACTCCTTGCCGCCGCCGGTCGGGTAGAAGCAGATCCTGACCCGCAGCGGGTTGGCACTGCCCCACTGCGTGAGCTTGAGGTTGATGTCCCCGCAGATCTTGGGCCTGGCGGTGTAGTACGGCCCGAAGCTGTGCTCGGCCTGGTCCGTCCCCATGTTGAACGTCTCGCTCGTCGCACTCCCGTAGCAGGTCACGGCCGCCCCCGACGCCGCCGCCGAGCGCTCGGGAACCGATGTCGCGGCGCTCACCGAAGCGCTGCTCATCGCGCCGGTGACCAGGGCCAGTCCGCCCGTCAGTACAGCGATCCGCCGAGTGATCTCACGCATGGTGTGATGCCCCCTGTCGTGTTCTGTCCCTCCCTTCCGGAGGGACAGTGCGAGTCTGCTGGAAACGACTTGGGCGGGGTACCTCACACCTCATAGGGTCCGAACGCGGAGAAACCGGACCGGCGCCGTGTGCCGGTTCCGCGAGCCGGGCCACCTTCGTGAAGCGGCCGGTGTGCAGGCCCCGGCGACTGCCGCGGACGCGCCTGTTTCCATGCTTTCGGCCCGGACCGGGCCACCGCATCGGGCCGGGACCGGCGGAGGCGGACCCGCCCCTTGCCGCCAGCCCTCACCCGGGAGTCAACGGCCTTCGGTCTACTCGTCGTTGGAGGGGGTGGCGTGTGCCTTGAGGAGCGCATCGACTCCGAGCAGGAAGGTCTCGCACACCAGGCCCGGGTCGAAGAGGCAGCCGGCAGCCATCGCCCCATCGCGCATCATCACGAAGTGGCGGGCGGCGGGTGCGGCGGGATTCTCCGGAATCCTGGCCAGAAGGCCGGTGACGGTCTCAAGGAACCATTGACGGTGCGTGAGGACGGCCAGGTGCACCGGGTGGTCGGGGTCGGGATACTCGGCGACAGCGTTGAGGAAGGCGCATCCCCGGAATCCGGGGGACTGGATGCCCTGGGCGATGGACGCACTGACCTTACGGATGGTCTCGGCGGCCGGGAGCCCGGCGGCGACGGCGGTGCCGACCTGGTCGCGGATGGCCCGGTCGGCCTCGTTGAGGTACGCGACGATCAGGGTTTCCTTGCTGGGGAAGTGGCGGTAGAAGGTCGCCCGTGTCACCTGTGCTTCCGCGATGATGCGGTCCACGCCGACGGCATGGATCCCTTCCGCGTAGAACACCCGGCCGGCTGTGTTGAGCAGCCGGGACCGGGCTTCGGACGGCCGGCCTTCATACTCGCGCACCATGCGGCGATTCTAGCGGGTAGAACGTTCGGTCTTGACAAGTGGTGACACCCTTGCCAGCCTGGTGAACAGAACGTTCGGTCTTGCAGGAATGGCGTCCGGTCGCCGGCCCCGCCAGGCGGCAACCGGGGCGGCCATCGGAAAGACATGCGACCGGCCCGATCGAGAAGGCCGACCGCAGGAAACCCCGCTCTCCTCTCTTCTTCTCTCTCCGCGTATCCATCGAAAGGGACCATCGTGAGCGCCATCGCTGCTCCGTCCGGCATCACCGGGACGGCCTCTGCCCTGCGTCGGCTGTACTTCGTCCGGTTCGCGTTTGCCATCGTCTGGGCCCTCGTGATGTTCACGACGGCCACGAAACTCAGCCCGGCCGCGGTCGTGCTGCTCGTGCTGTACCCGCTGTTCGACGTGGGGGCGGCCGTCGTCGACGCGAGGTCGTCGCGCACGACGGGATCGCCCGCGCTGCTCTACGTGAACATGGCCGTCAGCCTGGTCGCCGCAGCCGGCGTGGGTATCGCCTGCGCGTCCGGCATTCCGGCGGTACTGCGCGTCTGGGGTGCCTGGGCGATCCTGTCCGGGCTGGTCCAGCTGATCGTGGCTGTTCCCCGTCGCCGGCTGGGCGGCCAGTGGCCGATGATCGTCAGTGGCGCCATCTCGGTGCTGGCGGGGGCCTCGTTCGTCGCGTCGGCCGGCGCGGACGAGCCCACGCTCACCGCCGCGATCGGCTACGCCGTCCCCGGCGGCATCTTCTTCCTCATCTCGGCCCTGCGCCTGGGCCGCACCGCCCAGGACAACTGACACGGATGCTCACACGTACGACGTCACCGTGATCGGCACGGGCCCGGTCGGGGAGAACGCCGCCGACCGGGCGGTGCAGCGACGCTCGCCTCGCTGGCGCAGTACGGAGAAGTGAACCGGTGGGGGTGACGCAGGAGAAGCTGCCACGATCGCCGGATGGGTGCATTGGATGCGGTGGCAGGCAGGGTTGCCGGCGGGGCCACCGTGGAGTTCCGGCCCACCAACTCCTCCTGAAGCGGGCGCGGGCGACCCCCGCCTGCCAGGTGGCGAGGGCATCGCCTTTTCCAGGTGCGCGGTGATGTACGCGCGAACGGCTTCGGCGCCTCGCCGCAGGTCACGTCCTCGACCTGCGGCGAGGAGAGCGTAAATACATCGACAGCACCCCTCGGCACCCGGCAAAGTGGCCGTCCGTGACGAGCAGTGAATTGTGGACCCGTGCGACCGCCGAGCGCTACGACGCCGAGGAGGCCGAAACGTCCTCGGCTGCCGCTCTCGGACCGGCTCTCGCCTTCCTCGCCGAGCTTGCCGGAGACGGCCGGGCACTGGAGTTCGCCATCGGTACCGGACGGGTGGGCGTCCCGCTCCGGGAACGCGGCGTGCCGGTAGTGGGCATCGAACTGTCCGAGCACATGGCAGCGGTGCTGCGGCGCAAGCTCGACGAGAGCACGCTCCCGGTGACCATCGGGGACATGGCCACCACCGTCGTCCCGGGCGAGTTCACCCTGGTCTATCTCGTCTACAACACCATCACGAACCTGCTCACGCAGGACGAGCAGGTCGAGTGCTTCCGCAACGCCGCACGTCATCTGGAGCCCGGCGGCCGATTCGTCATCGAGCTGGGTGTGCCGCCGCTGCGGTTCCTGCCGCCCGGCCAGGTCGCGGTGCCGTTCGATGTCTCCGAGAAGCATCTCGGCTTCGACACCTTCGACCTGGTCGAGCAGATTCTCGTCTCGCACCACTTCACCCGCGACGGCGCCGACGGCCGCTACCGTCGCGGCAACTCCCGGCACCGGTACGCCTGGCCGGCAGAACTCGACCTGATGGCACGGATCGCTGGGCTGGAGCTGGAATCTCGCGTCGCGGACTGGGACGGGGCGCCGTTCACCCAG
This sequence comes from Streptomyces sp. CLV115, assembly GCF_038448545.1. Classification (NCBI taxonomy): domain Bacteria; kingdom Bacillati; phylum Actinomycetota; class Actinomycetes; order Kitasatosporales; family Streptomycetaceae; genus Streptomyces; species Streptomyces sp. CLV115. The sequence goes on along the minus strand of NZ_JBCEWQ010000046.1, from coordinate 40,460 downwards.
GACTCCGCGAAGCACATCTCCGTGTGGCGCAAGCCTGCCTGAGGCCAACCACCGGGCAGTCGATGCAAGCGGTGTTCGCCCCGTCGCACACGCCACCCGTCCGGTCCAAGCGGCCAAGTCGCCCGAGTCACCACCGACGCCTGCCGGGATGAAGCGCCCTCCAAGGCGATGTGCCATCGTTCGAGCCCCGTTCCCGGATGCTCATCCTGTGAGAAGCGAACGGACCGCGCCTGAGTGCCGGCTCAACCGCGGACTCACCTCCAGAGCGCGTAGCCAACGAACAGACAGCAGGCCACGAGGAACGGCACGTACTCTCCGAGACGTCTCCCGGCGATGTCGACCCGCGCGTTCCCCGGAGCGCCGGGAAGGAAGAGCACCGGGGCCCCGTCCCCCACGCGCAGGCGTCGGCGCCCCGTTGCCTGGTCCCGCAACTCGCACGCACGGCCCTGGTCGTCGATGAATTCGACCACCGTGTACGTGGTGGGGCCACTTCCTCCTGTGCCGGGACTGGACTCGTAGCGGGCCACCAGGCCTCTGACACGGATCCCGTGGCGCCGCAAGCGGTAGTGGAGCACGGCCTGATGGACGCCGTATCCCACGGCACCCAGACCGAGCACCAGTAACACCACATAATCCATCGGCGTCTTCCCTTCAGTGTTTCGCCCAGCCCTTCGAGCTTCTCCTGCCGAGTTTCTCCTGCCGGGCTTCCCCTGTCCGGTAAAGGGACGCTTTGCCGATCGGTGGTGGTTCCTGGTGCAAATGCCGGGATGTGGCAGGGTCCGCGCGGAGGCCGTGCCGCCGGTCGCCGGCAAGGGTGATTGATGAGTTCGGGCCGCCGGCGACTCGATGCTCCGGGCCGACGTCGTACGTCGCCCCGGTGAGGGCCCTCCCGCCGTGCTGGTACCCGGCGAGGCCGACGAGCCGCCCGTCCAGGAGTGCGCAGACCGCGCGATCGGGGGTCTGTCGCGTCCGGTCCCATGCTGTGTCACCTCTCTCGGCGAAGCTTGAATCTATCAAGATCCATACGATCGTTTTCTGCGTGATAGTTTTATTGTCCGATCGAACCCGAACAGAGATGGCCGTCCCATGTGTCCGAAGACTCCGCCACGGCGACGCGGGCTCCGCGTCGCCGTGTGGTCACTCGTCGCCGTCCTGGTCGTGGCCGCCGGCCTCGTCGGTGTGGTGCTGTGGCAGAACTCCTACGACATGGACGAGCAGCGGGTCACGATCCGCCACGGCGGCCACACCCTCAACGGCGTACTGGCCATCCCCAGGGACGGCCGCAAGCAACACGGCCTGGTCGTGTACGTCCACGGCGACGGCCCTGTCGACGCCACCCACGACGACGGCTACAAGCCCATGTGGGAGGCGAACGCCAAGGCCGGGTACGCCTCGCTGTCCTGGGACAAGCCCGGCGTCGCGGGCGCCCCCGGCGACTGGCTCGACCAGTCCATGGACGACCGGGCCGACGAGGCAGCCGCCGCGATCGCCTGGGCCCGCGCCCGCCCGGACATCGACGGCAACCGGATCGGGCTCTGGGGCGCCAGCCAGGCGGGCTGGGTCCTGCCGAAGACCGCAGCCAAGACGCCCGTGAGCTTCGTCATCGCCGTCTCGCCCGCGATCAACTGGCTCCGGCAGGGCCGCTACAACCTCCTCGCCGAACTGCGCGCCGACGGCGCATCGGCAGCCCGCACCAAGGCGGAGGTCGCCAGGAGCGACACCACCCGCCGGCTGCTGGGGCGTCACGCGACCTTCGAGGAGTACGTCGGGGCGATGCGCGGCGACGCGGACGGCATGACCGCCGCGCGCTGGGGCTTCATCTCCAAGAACTACACCGCGGACGCGACGCGGGACCTCCGCGCCCTGCGCGGCGTACCGGTGCTGCTGACCCTCGCGGGCCACGACATCAACGTGGACACCGCCGACACGGAGCGCGTCTACCACAAGACGCTGGACGCAGGTGGCGCGTTGGCGGTCAGGCATTACCCGGACGCGACCCACTCACTGCTCAAGCAGTCCATTGAACAGTCGGACCTGAAGATCACGCTCACCGCGCTTCTCTCCCCCCGCTCGCTCTTCGCGGACGGATTCCTGGACGGCCAACGGAAGTTCCTCAAGGAGCTCGGCCGAGGCAGCCACGCCACTGCTCGTCCGTGAGCTCTCCCCGGCTCATGAACCGAGATCGTTCACCGCTCAAGATCGACTTTCGGTACACGGCCCGGCATCCGTTCGGCGGGGAGCGCGACGCCTGGGCATCGCCCTGGCGGGGGAGGGCTTCGGCAGTCCTGCTGCAAGCAGCTTCCCGTTGGCAGGTCGGCCCGGGACGGCCGAGGGGATGCCGGTGGACCGTCTGAGCGCTCCGTTGCCGACGCGTCCTAGAAGGGCTCCGCGGCCTGGAGGAGATCCCGCGGAAGGTAGGGGGATTCGACGTGGACGCCCCACCCGCGACGGCGGGCGTGGCAGGCCAGAGCGAGGATGTCGAGGTTGACCGAGGCGTCCGGATCGTCGGCGCGGTCGGCGACCCGGTAGTAGTCGCGGTGGGCTTCGAGCGCGTCGGCCAGGGCCAGGTCGAAGCTCTCCTCGTCGCCCTCAACGAGCTGCGACAGCAGCACGATCGGCGGCATGCAGAAGCCCCAGTCCTTGGCCTTCTCGGCCTGCTGCAACGCCCGCTGCACGGCCGGTTCGGGATCAATGCCCTTCAGATAGGCGTGGAGGGCTTCGCGGTACGCACTGAAGGCGGAACCGTCCGGCTGCGCGAAGGCAGGACCGGTGAGGACCAGCGGTGCGAGGTCCTCGCGTGCGCCGGTGATGAGGGCGAAGGCAGTGGCCGTCTGCCAGAAGCCGGCGCCGGCCTTCTCGCCGCGCTCGGCCCGGTAGCGCACTGCGCGGCCGTCGACGGTCACCTCGGTCTCGGTGCCCGGCTCCGCAAGGGCGATCCGAAACAGGGCAGCCCCCGCCCGGGAGGCCAGCTTGAGGCTCGCGAGCTGAGGGGCCGTCACGTGGCCGGAGTCCTCCGCACGCCACTTGAAGAGCCGTTCCTGGTCGCTCATGACGCTGCTGAGCCGCCAGACGTCAAGGGGTTGCCCGTCGACGGCGGTGAACGCCTCCTGGATGTGCTTCTCGTACAGGGCCGCCACCTGTGCGGGCGCCGTCCGCTCGTAGGCCGGCCGCTCCACCACCAGCGGACCCGCGGCGAGCGCGGCCACGGCGTCCGGCCGCCGATCCCTGCCGAAGGCCGCCACCCGGGGGCCCCGGCTCTCGAATCCGGTGATCAGAGCGTGCGGGAGGTAGCCGGTGCGGACGGCCGGCGTCCAGCCCAGGGTCTGGTGGGCGAGTGCGGCAAGGGCGAGGGGGACGAGCGGGAGCAGCGTACTCGGGGAGGCCGCAGAGCCGTGCAGGGTGGAGTGGCGGGCCAGGAGGTCGGCCAGCGCGGTGTCGAAGGCCTCCCGGTCCTCAGCGGCCAGGGCACGCAGCGTGCGCAGCGCCACGCTGTCCGGCCGGTCCAGGAGGGGGACACCGGTCTCCTCGGCGCGGGTACGGATGCGGTCCAGGGCCGCGTCGACGGCAGCGAGCTTGGCCTGCGCGCTCGGCGGATACTCCTCGTCGTCGCCGGTGTCGTCCAGGACCACGGCCATCAATCCCGTGGCCAGTTCGCCGACGGGCGTCCCCTGCGCCTGCTCGGCGAACTTCATCCGGGCGAAGTGGAAGGCCTCGCCGTGCCACCTTGCCCTGTCCCTGAGGACCGACAGGCACAGTGCGTCGGTCCACTGCCCGGGCGTGACGCTCTCCGCGGGGGCGTCCTCGCCCGGGTCGTAGCTCATGCCGAAGTTCACGTACTCCAGGAACACCTGGAAGTGGCAGTGCGGGTGGTACGCGGCGTAGGCGACGGCGCCGGCAGCCGCTTCGGAGGCGTCCTTGAGGGCGGCCTTGGCCTCCGGGCTGTCGAGGTCGGGTATCTCGACGGAGAGGGCACCCAGGTAGTCGAGGAACGCGTCGGCGATCGACTGCCATTCGTAGGTGGTCATCCGGTCGGCCCGCGACATGGAACGCACCTGGCCCCCGATCCGGTTGGTGAAGTCCTCGCGCGCTGCCGACACGACGGCCTCGCCCACCTGGTGACGCTCTATCCGCACTGCCCTGCTCCTTGATCGAATCCCTGCGGACAGCCTAGGCGGGGGATCTGACAGACCACGGCTGCCGGGCACCTGGGGCGCAGTCCGCGACGGTCGGCCCGTCCACCGCTCCGCCGTCGGCTCGTCATCGGCCTTCACCTGCGGTGCCGTCAGCAGGGCGTCCGGTTCAACCGTCACAGAACGAACGCGGCCCCCCTCTTCGCGCACCCGGAGGCACCGTCAGGCGGCGTCACCGCCCCCCTTGGCGGGCTTCTACTGCTCCCCTGCTCGAACGACCGACCCTGCTCGAACAACCCTGCTCGACCGACCTGCTCGAACAACCCTGTCGAACGGCGCTGTCAGTGGCGCACGGTAGCTTCGGGATTGTTCGGGATCACGGGGTGAGAGGGGTGAATTCGTGGGTGTCAGGCATGCGTTGAGCGTCGTCCTGGTCGACGTCAACGACGAGGTGGTGACGGCCTGGCGGTCCGCGTTCGCGGACACGCCGGAGGTCGATATCAGGCGGGGATCCCTTCTCGATGTGGACGCCGACGCCTGGGTCTCGCCCACCAACGAGCGTGGCCGGATGGACGGTGGGGTCGACGCCGTCGTCAAGCGGTACCTCGGTGCGGGCATCCAGGTGCGAGTGCAGCGGGCGATCCGCGACCGGTTCGGCGGACGGCTGCCGGTGGGCAGCGCGGTGTGCGTCCCGTCCGGTGCGGACGTGCCCCGGTATCTGATCTCGACGCCCACCATGCGCCAGTCGTCGCAGAACGTCAGCGACACGATGAACGTGGCCCTCGCCTGCGCGGCCGCCTTCCAGGCAGTGCATCTGCAGAACCGGGCGAAGCCGGGCAGCATTCGGTCGGTGGCCCTCGTCGGGATGGGCGCGCAGACCGGGCAGGTGCCGGCGAAGGTGTGCGCCAACCTGATGTGGACGGGCTACACCCTCTTCCACGACCACGGTTTCGCGGACTACGACGAGTTGCGGGCCGCCGTACTGGGGCAGCTCGACGACATCGAGGGAGCGGGGTCCGCACGGCGGGTCCGGATCAACGTGCCGCAGCGGCCTTCCTTTCGCCGCTGACCCGAAGACCTCACAGGCCGATGCCGCCCAGACCGCGGACACCGGCGACGACCCTGCAGTACCTGCTGCATCTGCCGTACCTGCCATATCTGTTCAGCATGCCGGGGCGCTCGTGGAGCCGTCCGGTTCGAGTACCGGGAGTTCCACCCTCGTGAGCGATATCGATGTGACGGCCGCGGGCGGTGCCGGTTCCCCGGCGGGGGATCCGCTGGGACTGGCCGGCCTGTTCACCGACGGCGGCGAGCCGTGGCTGCCGCTGCTCGGACCGGTGATCGAGGCGCAGCCAGGAGCCGCCGACTTCATCGGTCCGAAGCGCAGCCCGGAAGTCGTCCCGGTGCGCGAGCTGACGTTCCAGGCGTTGAAGCCGCATCCGCCGGAGAAGTGGAAGGTGGTCGTCTTCGGACAGAACCCCTATCCGCGGGCGGAGAGCGCGACCGGCATCGCGATGTTCGACAACACCTTCAACGACTGGAAGGACAGCCAGTTCGGCCGGGTCGTCAGCGTCCGCTGCCTCATCAAGGCGGCCGCGATGTGGAAGTACGGCATCGTCAAGAAGACCCCGATCGCCGATGTCCGCGCCCTGCTGAAGAAGGAGGACACGGTTCAGCCGCCCGAGTGGTTCCAGGCGATGCTGACCCAGGGCGTGCTGCTGCTGAACGCGTCCCTCACGGCGAGCGCGGACGGGGCGATGGCGACCGATCGGCACACGGCGTTCTGGCGCCCCGTGGCCGAGCAGATCGTCGAGGAGATCCTCCGTGCGAAGCAGGACTCGGCGCAGGAGGACGACCGGGGAGTGGTGTTCGCCTGGTGGGGCGCACACGCCCGCAGTCTGAAGAGGGTCGTCCAGCGGCTGGAGAAGAAGTACCCGGGGGTGCAGGTCCGTCACCTGGACCACGCCAATCCCGCCGCGCAGGGAGATCTGTTCTGCGAGGGCGACCACTTCGCCCAGGTGAACGACGCCCTGGCGGCGGTGGGGGCCGAGCCCGTCGACTGGCTGCCGCGGAAGGGCTGGGACCAGGGGACGGACGAGGCCGGCGGGCCGGAGGACGGTGGCGTCGCGCAGCGGATGGGCGCCTTCATCGCGTCCACGATGGAATTGCACCAGCTCTATCTGGAGCGGCTCACCAGCGTCAAGGACGAGGGCCTCGTCCTGCCGCCCGTCACCGGCGTGTTCGACACGCCGCTGATGGACTTCCGGAAGGCCGTCGAGCCGGTCTCGCGGGTGCTCGCGAACCTGGATCGGCATATCGATCTGTCGAGTCGTTTCGGGGAGACGAAGGCCGCGGAGGCGATGCCCGCGGAGGCGCCGTCTGCGGACGCGCTGCCCGGGAAGGCCGTGGGCGCCTTGTCGGCCGACGAGATCTCGGCCCTCTACCTGTACACGTGCGAGTCGGGCTTTTACCGCGAGATCAACGCCGTGCTGCGCTCGTCGGACCGTGAGCGCGTGGTGCCGTACCTGCCGTACCTGCGGTTGCTGTTCTCGGCGATGGAGGCATTGCCGGCACGGACGCAGCCGTTGTGGCGTGGTGTGGCACTGGATCTGCGGTCCCAGTACCCGCAGGGGCGGACGGTGACGTGGTGGGGCGTGTCGTCGTGCACGTCCGAGCTGGGGGTGGCGCGCGCGTTCCTCGGCGGGCGTGGCCGGCGGACGTTGTTCGAGGTGACGCCCGCGCGGGCGGTGGGGATCCGGCGGTTCTCCGCGTTCACGGGGGAGGAGGAGTACATCCTCGCGCCGGGGACGCAGCTGAAGGTGACGGAGGTGAAGGCCGAGCGTGGCGGTCTGTGCACCGTGCGACTGACAGAGCTGGAGGGGGCCGGCCTGGTGTCGTGACGTCCCGGGGCCGGGCAGACGAGCGCCCCGTGGCGGCATACTGGGCTACTGGGCTACTGGGCTACTGGGCTACTGGGCTACCGGGCTACCGGGTAGCCGGGCTGCCGACCAGGGAGGCATCGAACCGGGCGGCAGTGCCATGGCGCTGGTACCGCCGGGCACAAGCCGGTCTTCGGGCACGGGGTTCGGCCGGGCGACCACATCGTCGTCCGGCCGAGCTCGGGTCCGCACACCGACGGCGCGTCACTCGCCCGGCCGGCCGTCGAGTGCTCGTCCCACTCTCCGCGCGCGGATGTCGGGTCGGCTATCCTCCGCGCATGCGTGAACAGTTCACCGGCTGGTCGGAACAGGCCATGGACGTGTTGTGGCAGCTCCAGGGCGAACCGACCCGCGCGATCCGCGAGCGCTGCCGTGCGGACCGCGAACGCCTGGTCCGACAGCCGATGATCGCCCTGCTCAACGAGGTCGCGGACGCCGACCCCCGGTACGAGGACTTCTCCGTCTGGCACTACCGCACCGACTCCTGGTGGTGGCAGCACCAGTGCGCGGTGATCCGACTCGGCCGCAAGATCGAGATCGGTCTCCGGTTCTCCCTGGACGGCCTGCGGATCCAGGGCGCCTGGTGGTATCCCGATCCCGGCCAGGTGGACATGTTCCGCAAAGCCGTGGCCTCCGAGAGGAGCGGCCGCGAACTCTCCGCCATCGTCGAGGACGTGCGGAAGAAGGGCTACGACATCTCCGGGGACGTGATGAAACGCCCGCCGCGCGGCTATCCGACGGACCACCCCCGTACGAACCTGCTGCGCCACCGTTCACTGATCGCAGCCCGCCCCCTCGGCTGCGAGGAGTGGCTGCACACCCCCGAGACGGTCGACCGGGTCCTCGCGGCCGCCGCTGACCTGGACGCCCTGCTGATGTGGCTGGTCCGCCACGTGAAGCGCGCCGCCTGACACCACCTCGGCCACTGACGGCTGCGAGACGGGCAGCGACAGCCGGCCCGGACAAGGCCGACCAGGCCCGAAACCGCAAGAAGCGCGGCACGCGCGGCGGCCGTCCACCGAAGTTCGACCCCGAGGGCTACAAGACGAGGCACGCGGTCGAGTGCGGCATCAATCGCCTCAAAGGCACCGCGCCGTGGCCACGAGGTACGACAAGCCCGCGGTCCGCTACGAGGCGACCGTCCTCGTAGCGGCCGTCAGTGAGCGGCTGTGACCAGCGCCTCAGCCCAGCAGCTGCGTGAGGCGCTCAAGGTCGTCGTGTACGGATTCCTGTTCCTCCGGGGTGAGGCGGACTGCGGTGGCCGCGGCGAGCGCGGACGTCGCGGTGTCCTTCTCGCCGAGGCGAGCGGCGACGTCCGCACGCAGCACGAGAAGACGAAGCAGTTGCACAGGCGTGGGCCGCTCGTCCTGAAGGCGCAGCACCCGGTCGATGATCTTCGCGGCGCCCGCCAGGTCTTCCTTGGAGTCCGCAAGGAGGGATGCGTGGTGCAGGGCCCGGGCGAAGGTCTCCTTGGGGGCGGGCCGGTGGTGCTGGTCGTCGCTCGTCTGCTGCCCGATGCGGATGCAGTTGCCGCCCGGATCGGTCATGAGGAACTGCCGCACGCCGTGTGACGTGTTCTTCAGCGGCCCGATTCGCGGCAGCCCGCGGTTCGGCACTCTCCCGTACGCCGCCTTCAGTCCGGCCCGAAAGATCTCATGCAGCCCGTCGACGTCATCGGTCTGGACGATGCACGTACTGAACGACTCGGCCGGCTCGTACTGCTTCATCCCGAAGAAGTGGAGCTGTATGCCGCCGCGCTGGACGGCCACGTACGGATTGGGGCTCTTCTGCTGGAAGGTCACCTCGAACCCAAGGGCCGTATAGAAGTCGAGAACGGGCTGAACGGTCTGGCACGGCAGGATCGGAATTGTCTTCTCACCCATGCCGCCACTCTAGTCAAAGTTGAATAGAAGGCTACGGGATTGGTCGGCGATCCACTTGGAGACCCTCGGCGCGTCCGCAACACCGGCGGACGCGCGGCCGCCGGTGCGCGGCGGCCTGAAGTGCTGAGCCGCTCACGAGGGCTTCATGGCAAGATCCACTCTCGACACACGCCCTAGCAGGGAACGCCTGCAATCTCCATGTACTGGAAGTCGCCCCATCCGTTCGGGTCGTAGGAGTCGAACTCCTTCTCGGTTCCCTTGGGGCCGACCCACGGGCCGTTGGCGACACCGCCGCTCGTCCAATGAGTGATCACGTATGGGCAGTAGCCGTCGGCCGCCAGGTCCGTGACCCAGCCGTGTGCGTGGTTCCCACAGGCCCAGCCGGTCGCCTTGCCGAAGCCCACGTTCTTGCCCCAGTAGACCGTGTTGCAGTTCTCACTGGCGCTTGCGGTGGCGGGCGCCATGACGCCCATTCCGATGACTACCGCAGCGGCCGCTGACGCGATGAGCTTTCGCACGAACTCTCCTTCATTCGATGGTGACTTGCTTGATGGTGACCGTGAGTCCGCGCCGCGGGGCGAGAGGAAGGCCGGTCGCGCTGCTGCCAAGTCTGCGGCTGAGTTGTGCCGCGGTGCCCTTCGGGCGGCCGGGCCCCCGATGCGGACCTGCCCTGTGCGGATGGCCACGGCGGCACTGATCTCGGGATCGGCCGGGTGCTCGCCGACCCCGAGACCGCTGCCCGTGATCCATTCGTTGCCCGAAGCGAACCGGCCGCCCTGCCGGTCGACATCGACCAGGGCGTACGAGCCGGTGTCGTAGACCGTTCCGATCCGCTGCCGCCGGGCGTGCCGAGCGCCCCGACAGAATCAGGATCGGAGGGCGAGGGTCACGCGCAGGAGGAACTGCTGGATGGGAAAGCCTCCTACGTAAAGGCACTGGACGTACACCCTGTAGCCCTGCGCCGAGTAGTAGGCCGCGTAATACTGGCCGCGGGCCGCGCATTCCGGATAGAGGTACACGCCGACGTCGTACGTCTGCGACGCGGAGGCCACTGCGTTGGGCGCGGCGACCGCCGCGGGAGCCGAAGCGGCGACTCCTCCGAACGCGATGGCGAACCCGGCCAGCGCAGCGACAACCCTCGTCCTTCTTCTACCGCTTGGTCGTTCGGTACTCATGGATGTGTCTCCCCACACTCGCGCACGCCGCGACGTTCCGATGATGTGCCGCTTCGGCGGCACACTGCTTCCGCCTGGGGCGGTGGACAACTGCAACAGAACGGACGAACTGGGCTCTGCCCGGTAGCGGAGCCCAGCACCCCCCGTCCCTGACATCGTGGCGTGCGGTGGCATCCGCGAGTTGGCGATACGTGCCCCGATACTTGTCGCTCAGCGCGGCCCTTCCTCATCGGGTGCGCCGTCCAGTGCCGACTGCCTGAGCTCTCGGGGCGGCACTCCGTATCTCGCACGGAACGCCCGGCTGAATTCCGGCGGGCGCAGGAACCCCCACCGGGCGGCGATGGCGCTGATCGAGCGTCGTTCCAGGCGGGGGTCGGTGAGGTCGGCGTGACAGCGTTCCAGCCGGCGGCGGCGTATCGAGGCCGCCACGGTCTCCTCCTGCTGCCGGAAGAGGGTGTGCAGGGAGCGCACGGAGATGTGATGGTGTCCCGCGATGGTCGCGGGGCTCAGCTCCGGGTCGCCGAGGTTGTGGTCGATGAAGGTGTCGACGCGGGCCAGAAGGGCCTGCCGGCGGGTCTCGGCCGGGAGGTCTCCGTAGGCACCGATGTGCTGCGCCAGGCAAGCACCTGCCAGGTCGAGCGCCATCGCCCCCAATCGCCTCAGATCGTGCGGGGCGCAGTCAGGGCCATAAGCGTCCAGAGTTGTCACGAATCGGGTGAGGATCGCTCCCATGCCGACACGGGACGACAACGGCTGGGCGAGGAGCCGGTCGACCTTGTCGGGTGGGAGCGGCAGCTCTTCGCGCGGCACTTGCAGAATGTGCGACTGAATGTGACGGCCTCGGTCGGGCACCTCCCCCTCGAACGGGTGCGAGCTGTTCCAGAGCACCATGTCACCGCACACCAGCCCGGAGTCCTGGCGCCGCTGGCTGATCCACAAGGGGGTGCCGGAGACGAACGTGAGCTGGTACGTGGCCGGATCGGCCTGCCGGACGTCGGCCCAGGTGCGTTTCAGGTGCGCGGGCGGGCTGTCGAACGCGGCCACCCGTACGGGACCGAGGTCCAGCAGGCAGCCCCTTGCGGGGAAGTCGACATCGGCGTTCGCACTGCTCACGGTGAGAGGGGCCAGTTCACGGGAGAGCATGTCGGCCCAGAAGTGCAACCGCTCCTGCGGGGGGAGTTCCTCGTTCGACACGTTCAACCACACGTCCGCCCCCGGTATCGCCCGCTCTGCTGATCACCCTTCGGGCCGCCGACACAGCTCGGCCCTCCGAGGCTATTCCCGAGCCTCGTTCAGACGATGCCGCCGAAGCATACTCAGAAAGCCGCTCGTGAACCGCCCAACCGCGCGACGACCCGCTTGCGGCGGCTGTGCGGCGGCTGTGCGGCGGTCGAGGGGCGTGCGGGCGAGATCCCGTTGTCCATGGGGAATTCACAGGAACAGACACGTGAGCCGCGGCTCGATCCTGACCGGATCGAGCAGTTCGAGGGGCCCCGGACCACGAACCGGCGCTCCATGCCCTTGGCCGCCCCGCAGCAGACCGACCACCGGATTCGTCTCGCGGCCGACGGCCGCTGCCGGCCACTTGCCCTCGCCCTCGTCAGCGGTCTGTCCAGTCCGGTACCCACACGTCGTCCGGGGTGCGCAGCCTTGAGGTGCGCAGGTGGTCGCGCAGCGCGGTCAGCACGGGGTGCCGGTCTCCGCTGCGGGACAGCAGCACGTGCGGGTACACCGGGGTCGGTTCGCGCAACGGGATGCGCCGCAGGTCGTGGGTCTGGGGCCACACGTATCGGTCCCCGCCGCCGACGAGGGTGGCCAGCGAGGCCGAGTCGGCGAGCGCGTCCATCAGGGCCTCGTCACCGAAGTTGGGGCCGAGCGCGTCGATGCTCAGACCGAAGGCCTCGGACAGCGCCCGGTAGAACGCCGCCCACTCCGTACGGGGCCTGATCCCGGGGATCCAGATGCGGTGGCCGGCCAGGTCCGCAGGCCTGACCCGGGGCGCGTCCGCCAACGGGTGGCCGGGCCCCACCATGAGCTCCAGGGGGCCGTCCAGGAGTCGTTCGGCGCTGATCCCGGACGGGACCTGGTCCACCGGCAGGGCACGGAAGGACGCGTCGACGGTTCCTTCGAGCACCGCCCGGGCGGCCTGGGCGGCGTTCTCGGTGCCCAGTGTGACCGCGTCCAGGCTCATCTCGGGGTGGGAGCGGTAGAACCGGTAGACGGCCTGGGCAGGGGCGATGCGCCGGTTGAGGACATCGACGCGCAGGGGCCGGCTGCCGGGGCGCACGGCCTGCTCGGCCTGCTCGACGGTGGTCAGGACCTTCTTGGCGTGCGGCAGGAAGACCCGCCCGTCCAGGCTCAGCCGGGAGCCTCGTGGGGTTCGCACCAGGAGCGTGACCTCAAGGTGCTTTTCCAGGGTCGCGATCCGCTTGGAAACCGCCTGCTGGCTGACCCCGAGCTCGTCCGCTGCTGCCTGGAACTGGCCGGTCTCGGCGACGGCCACGAACGTCCGCATCGCTTCAACATCCACACACCCACCCTAATTTCACAACGATCGGTTGTCGCTGATTGGCCCCGGGGTTGTTTGATCGTGGGTTCTTCAGGCTGATGGGATCAGCGCATGTCCACTCGCACAGATCAGATCATGTATGTCCAGAAGCCCGAGTTCGCGCGTCATGCGGAGCGGATCGCGGAGGTGACCGATGCGACGTCTCGACTGAACGTGCTTCCGTTCAGCGACAGTGAAGGACGCGCGGAACTGCTTTCTGTTGTGTTCGGTGCCACGCTGCCGGAGTCGGTGGTGATCTACCCGCCGTTCTTCACCGAGCACGGACTGAACACGACGTTCGGGGAGAACGTCTTCGTCAACCAGGGATGCACCTTCATGGACAAGGGAGGCATCCGCATCGGCAACGGCGTCATGATCGCCCCGAAGGTCAGCCTCATCACCGGAGGCCATCCACTGCCCCTGGCCGAGCGCCGCGAGTACCTCTCCTTCGCCCCGATCGTCATCGAGGACGACGTCTGGATCGGGACGGCTGCCGTGATCACGCAGGGGGTGACCATCGGTGCCGGTGCGGTGGTCGCGGCCGGTGCGGTGGTCACTCGTGATGTTCCTGCCGGCACCGTGGTCGCGGGAGTGCCCGCCCGGGTGATCAAGACGATCGACTGAGCCCGGCCGGGCTGCCGGCCCCGGCGCGCAGCACCTCTGCGGTCTGATCTGATGCCTCGTCACACCCGGCTGGAGCATGCCGGTCCGGGCTCGCATTTGACGGACACGCCTCAGTTCTGCGGGCTGCCGAACCAGCGGGTCGCGGCCTGCCGGAACGCCTTGACGTCGAGAGCTTGATCGTCTGCCCAGGCCACAACGCCGTCCGGGCGGATGAGCAGGGCGTTGAACCCGAGGTCGTTGCGTGCCGTGCCGGTCGCGTACCGGATCCGGCCCTGCCAGCTCCTGGCCGCACGCTCCAGCGCGTGGTCGCCGGCGAAGTCGAGGACCACGCCCCGGCCTTGGCACAACAGGTCACCGAGGCGGATGCCGTCCTCGAAGCGGAAGTCGGGTGCGGTGGTGCCGACGAGCGGCTGCGCGCTGCCCAGGTCGTAACGGTTGAACCCGGTTGTCTTCCGGTAGGCGAGGGTCGTTCCGTCCGTCGTGCTCAGCAACTCGTGGACCAGCCGCCGCAGCGCGGGGGCATTGGGGCCGGGCTTCATGGTGGCGACCTGGGCACGTGACCAGTCCAGGACAGCGGCGCCGACGGGGTGGCGCTCACTGGTGTACGTGTCGAGCAGCTCGTCGGGCGCGGCGCCGTGCACGGTCGCGGCGAGCTTCCAGCCGAGGTTGACGGCGTCACCGATGCCGAGGTTGAGCCCCTGACCGCCGAGGGGGGAGTGGATGTGCGCGGCGTCCCCGGCGAGCAGGACGCGGCCCTTGCGGTAGGTCGTCACCTGCATCGCACGGTCCGTGAAGGTCGATGCCAGATGAACATCGGTCAGCGTCGGGTCGGAATCGGTGATGCGGCGCAGGACCTCCTGAAGGTGCTCACGGGTCGGCGGCCGGGAACGGTCGAACGTGCCGCCGTCGAAGTCCATCATGCCCAGGTGCCCCTCGAAGGGCGTACGCAGATACATGCCGTTCGGCGTCAGGTTGAAGCCGAGTGGCAGCTGCTGCGGGTCGGCGAAGGTGACGTGCGCGACGTAGCCGGTGAAGAGCGGTTCCGTGCCGACGAAGTCGAAGCCGGCGAGGCCGCGCACCGTGCTGCGGCCGCCGTCGCATCCCACCAGGAAGCGCGACTGGTACTCCTGACCGGCTGCCGTGACGGTGACGGACTGGTCGTCCTGCGTCAACGCCGTGACGGTGGCGCCGCGGACGATGTCCACGCCGAGCGCAATGGCACGCTCGGCCAGGACCTTGCCGACCGCGTCGAGGCTGGTCATGAAACCTTCCATCGCCGGGCCGGGCAGCCGGAACGGGAAGGCGGTCACATCGATGTCGGACGCGTCCAGGCCCATGCCCGCGAAATGGCTCACGGCCCGGGGAGCCGGTGCCTCGATCGCGTCCGGGCCCGCGCCGACCTCTTTCGCATCGGCGCCGGAAGCGTCAATCACCGCTTCGAGCAGGCCGCGGCTGTGGAACACCCCGGCCGATCCTGCGCTCAGGCCGCGCAATCCGAGCGGGAGCGCCTTGTAGGGCGAGGTGACCTCCTCGTCCCGCTCCAGGACCAGGACGGAACAGCCGCCCAGGGCGAGTTCCGTGGCCAGGAACAGACCGACCGGGCCGCCGCCCGCAATCACTACGTCACGCATGGGAGACACCTTCCTGGAATCGCACGCTGGGGGCCCTGGCCGGACGGAACAGGTCAGCCGAGCCGGGTCAGGCCGTCGAGGACGATGGCGATGCCGGTGAGGAACTGCTCGCGATCGTCGTGCTCCCTGATCTGACCGACGATGGCGTGCATGAACGGGTAGTCCTCGGGAGCGAGTTCCTGCCAGGCCGTCGCCGTCGCTCCGAGGAACTCGGCACGGTCGGGCTGGACGGTCGAGGTGTCACCGTCGACGCGGGCGTTCTGGCTGACGGCCCCGAGGATGTAGTGCACAAGCGCCGAGGCGGCGTCGAACCAGGAAGCCTGTGGCACACCCAGCGCGCCCACTTGACGGCCGATCCTCTCGAAGATCCCCACCGTCACCGGGCCGAACGGCTTCCGGACGATCTGCAGAGTCAGCCGTGTCGCGAGCCACTGGTGCTCGGCGATCGCGTCGAACAGTGCCAGCGCGACGCTGCGGATCTCGTCCTCGGGCGTGGCCGCGGCCACGGCGGGCTCGGCTGCCAGCGCAGCGGTGACGACCGTTTCCGTTGCCATGTCCAGCAGTTCGTCACGGCTGCCCACCCGGTAATAGATCGCCCCGGACCCGGTGGACAGGCGCTCCGTCAGCGCTCTGGTGGTCAGCGCGCTCCCGCCACCCGCGTCGAGCAGCTCGATTGCAGCCTCGACGATCTGCTCCTGGGAAAGCACTTGGTTACGCCGCTGAGGCCTGCGGGTTCTCGTCGACATGCCTCCACCGTGACACATTTGGAGCAACAATCCAAGTTGGATCGGTGCTCCAAATGAGGCATGTGACGGTTTGCCGCAGCCGCTTCTCCGCCGCCGTCTCTGGCTTCGGCTTCGGCGGTGGGCGGTCGCGTCGTGGATGCCGGCTGCCGGGTCGTCCCCGGGTGCTGCGCCGCGAGCAGCGCACCAACAATGGCCTGTCGGCGCCGTGTGCTTGGATCGCTTCCATGACGAAGGACGACGACATCCAGCAGACCCCGGAGGGCTCCGCCGAGCTGTGGATCGGGGCGGTGCCTTCCCTCGGGCCCGGTGGGCGTGATGTGTTTCTGGGACTCGGTTCGCACGTCGACGAGCCCGGAGCCCGGCTGGCGCGGCTTCTTCTCGACCGGGGGCACGAGGGCGAGGAGGGCGTTTTCTACCTGCTGCCGGAGGATCTGGCCGCCCGCTACGAGCGGACCGGTGACCGGCTCGCGGTGACGCTCCTGGCCCACCGGGACGTCGTGGCCCACAGCCTCCAGGCGTGTCCGGAGGAGGGGCGCGTACTGTCCGGAGCGCTGCCCTCAGATCCGCTCGACGCCGACCGGGTCGTCCTGCTTCGCCGCGAGCTGACCACCGGCTTCGTCCCCGTCGAGCAGAGCGGGGAGTTCCAGCCGGTCCTCCTCGTCGACCACACCGCTGGTCCGGACGCAGGGCCCGAGGAGCTGATCGCCCTGTTCGAGGAGGGTGAGGCGGGCATCGCCGTACTCAACGCGGAACTGTTGCCGGACCGGGCCTGACGTTTCAGTGCAGGACGGTTCCGTCGGGGCCGGGAACGTTCCGACGGCCCGTTCCGTGCTCAGCTGCGGAGGGTCGAGCATCAGAAGTAGGCCGATCTTGTCGCAGGTGCGCCGACTTCGTCACAGCAGCGCAACCGCACTGCTCGCCCCGGCTGTTGCTTCGTCGCACCACACCCGTACGACAATGTCGGCCTTCAAGACCACGACCAGGTCTTGAAGGCCGACGTCACGAGCCGGACCGAATTGACCAACAGCGTCCCGAGGGTGGTGCGGGCCCCGGTGTGAGGGGCAACAGCCCAGGCTGTCGCAGACCGCAGACCGCAGACCGCAGACCGCAGTCCGTAGTCCGCAGTCCGCACCTTCCCTGTCGACGGCCCCGGCGGCGCACCCCCGCGGCCCACGGCGGGGTTGACCACGACCGACCCCGGCCTGCCCGCAGTCACCCTCGGCCGGGGAAGTGCTCCGTACACGACGAGAGCGCGGCGGCCAGGTCGCCCGCCGCTGCGCCACAGGTCGGCAGCCCGGTGGCGGCTCTCAGAATCCCGGCGGACGGCGGAACCCGCCGATCACCTCCGCGAGGCACCGTACGAACTGGACCGCGGTGCGGTCGTGCAGGTAGGGCGCGATCACCTGGATGCCGACCGGAAGCCCTTCCCGGGTCGCCCCGACAGGTGCCACCGCCGCGGGCAGATGGTTGACCGACGAAGGCGCCATCCACGTGAGCATCTCGTGATACGGGCGGTCGGCGCCGTCGACCCGCAGAGTTCGGACCGACCAGCCGGGGTCGGGTCGGTGGTCGTGAGGGAAGGCGGCCGTAGGGCTCACCGGGCAGATGAGCACGTCGACGTCGCGGAAGAACTCGGCCCAGCGGCGGCGGGAGTGCTGCCGACGTTCGTCGAGGTCGTGCCAGTCACGGAAGCGGAGCGTCAGGTCCGACGCGAACCCGCCGGCGGCCCCTTCCGCCGCGGCGAGCTCCACGAGCCCGGCATACGACTCGTCCGGCTCGACCAGCCCGCTCTGTGCCATCAGCAACGGCTGGTAGAGGGCCATCGTCTCTTCGAGCCCGACCGGCCCCTTGCCCTCGACCACCACGGCGCCCTCGGCCCGCACCGCCTCCAGCGTGGCCTGCATGACCGCGGCCAGCTCGCTGTCGACGGGACAGAACGGGTCGTCGACCCATGCCGCGACTCGAAAGTCCCGCAGGGTGCTCGACCTGGCGGCGGGCAGCTCCAGCCGCCATCCCGGGGCGCGGTCGTGGTCCGCTCCTGCGAGGACGTCGAGACCCAGGTCGAGGTCGTCGGCGTGCCTGCCGAGCGGGCCGAGTACCGCCATGTCGAAATCCGCCAGCGTCCCAGGAGCATGTCCCGAGACGCTCCCGTACCTCGGCACGATCCCGAACGACGGGCGCAGCCCGTAGACGCCGCAGAAGTGGGCAGGCACCCGGATCGAGCCTGCCGTGTCGCCGCCGAGCTCCAGGCCGGTCAGCCCCGCGGCGACTGCCGCGGCGGACCCGCCGGACGAACCGCCGGGTCCGCGCGTCGGGTCCCATGGATTGTTCGTGGTCCCGTAGACCTCGTTGTAGGTCTGCCAGTCCCGGGCGTCGGGCGGCATGTTGGACTTGCCGAAGACGACCGCTCCCGCGTTCTTGAGCCGTGTGACCGACTCGGCGTCGCTCGTCGAGACATGCTCTCCCCAACGGGCCGAACCCCCGGTGGTCCGCATGCCCGCAACCTCAAGACTGTCCTTGATCGTCATGGGGACGCCGTGCAGGCGACCGAGCGGCTCGCCGCGGGAGACCGCGCGGTCGGCCGCCAGAGCTGCGGCTCGCGCACCCTCCTCGTCCCGGGCGACGATGGCGTTCACCTTCGGATCGAGCCGCTCCACCCGGGTGAGGTAGTGGTCGAGCAACTCGACGCTCGACACCTCCTTCGCCGCGACCGCGGCGGCGAGTTGACCTGCGGAACGAAATGCCAGATCGGTCATGCAATCTCCAGGAAAGGCCAGACCCGCGCCGATCACATTGCTGCGGCCGACGCAAAATCCCAGTTCAGGGCGGGTCTAAGCCGACCTTAGCGGACGTGGGGGACCATGTCGGGGTGTGGCTTTTCTCACTCTCGGCAGCAGCTTCGTCCGGCACTTCGGGCAGCGGCTGGAGGCTGACGGGCTCGGGAATGTTCACGAGAAACGGGAGGCAACCCCGGCCTCACCGAAGACTTCGACACCACTCTTCCACTACTGCCGGGTGCGGTCGTTGAACGGATGGCGGACGTGCTCGCGGTGGATCCGCAGGACCTCGGCGAGCTCCCCGTCGGGGGCCGTGCCCAGATCCCGCGAACATCCTGCGGGTCGGTGTGGACTTCCCATTTCCCGGCCCCGGGACGCCACTTCGGAGTACCGGCCCCGGCAGGGGCCCAGCGGATCGTGGTCGTGGGCGCGGTGATGCAGACGGATGCCGCGTTCAGTGACGGCCTGCCACCACACGGCAAGATCGGCTGCGCGACTTGGCGGCACACCATTGTGGGAAGCTCACGTCCGCCGCGCCCGAAGGCTGTCCAGGATCGCCAAGTACCTTCTGAAGCAGGCGTGTTGGAATGCCTTTATGGTCATTCCCGCTGACGGAACCACGCGCCTGAGTCCGGACGAGTTCGCGCACCGCCTGCGTGCCGAGATCGAGCGGCTGAGAGACGAGGCGACGCGCCAGAGGCAACTCGCCCACCGCCGGGCCGAGTTCTGGACCAAGGCGGACATCGCCCTCGGTTTCCCCGCGGCCCTGCTCGCGGGCACGGCGGGAGCGGCAGGACTGGCCTCGGCGGACGTGCGCGTTCCCGCCGCCCTCGCCGCTCTGGCCTCTGCCGGGTTCGCGGCGGGAGCGGGCTTCCTGCGCAGCGAAACCAGACGCCGCGCCAACAAACGCGCCCGTCACGCATGGGCCTCGGTCGAGGCCAGGGCCATGGTGGCACTGAACCAGGAGCATGTGACCCACGAGGACCTTGGCGACCTGCTGGAATGCCGCCAGGCCGCGCTGGGGGCCTACGACGGCGAGGAGCCCCAGGCAGGGCCGTCGTGATCCGCAGCCCTTCACCGGCCGTCCGGTCGGGATCTCGACCTGGCCGCGATGCCTTGGCCGTGCCTCCAGACGGCAGAAATCAGAGCGCACCACAGACCGTTCACCACCAGCGTCGGCGGCCTGGGCGAAGAAGCGGAGCGACAAGGACCGGTGCGGACCGACCGCGCTGTTCCGGTCGAACGTCAATGAGCGAGGCCGCAGGTCAGGCGTTCTGGACCTGCTGGGCGCGGGCGGCGACCGCCGAGGCCAACTGCTCGAACTCCCTGGACCAGCCCGAGTCGTCGGGCACCGGCTGGTATTCCAGCTCGACGAGGACGGTGCCGACGCGGAGCAGGGCGACGGCTGTCGTCTCGTCGAGGTCGATGTTGTAGTGGGTGATCGCGGCGTGCTGGTCGCCGAGCTCAGGCAAGGAGATCTCCTTCGCCCTGTTGTTGTTGGCGACGCCCGACCGGACTTCTTCGAAAGCCTTCGCGGTCAGCGCCGCGCTGGGGCAGGACCGCACCGTGAACTCGGCCCAGACCGTACGCGTGCTGCCGTCGTTCCAGTTGTTCGTGCTGAAGCGTGCCTGGGCGCCTGTGCACCCGTTCTCCTCGTCCGTGCCGGCCGCGAGGGACCCGGATCTCTCCCAACCGGAGGGCATGCTCGGCAGATCCGGAACGACCCGCTTGACCTCGCTGACGTTCAGCGCTCGCACGGCATGGCGGGCGCCGCCGTCCTGCGACGACCCGGGGGAGTTGTCGACCGTGATCAGCCGCGCGCCCCCGTATACGGCCACCACGACCAGGGCCAGCAGCAGAGCGGCCACCAGGGCGATGACGGCCCGCCCGCCCCGGGTGTTGTTGATGGTCAGCGGGCCCAGGGCGATGGAGCTGCGCGACACCTGGCTGCCGGTGATCAGCAGGCTGCCCGTGGCGTTGGTTCCCGGTGCGGTCAGCTGCAGTTGCAGCTGACGCCGCAGTTCTGGGTCCGCCTCGATCTCCTCCTGGACCACGGACCGGGCCGTGTCCTGTGCGGCCGGGTCCTCCGGGGCCTGGTTCAGTGTGTTCAGGGCCGTCCGCCCCCGCTCCGTCGAGGCCAGCCTGGCGTGCAACGCATCGGCGACCGCGGTTCCGGCGCTCTGGCCGACCGTGGTCGCCGCTCCGGTCGCCGTCGCGGTCATGACCGCGACGGCCATGGCCGCCAGTTCAGAAGTCTCCATGCGCTCCCCCGGTTCCCATGCACAAGTGTCCTCAAGGCCCCGCACCCGGATCTCAGTATCGCCATGCACGCGACATGCAGTGGGGCATTCGGACACTTCCCCGGGCACGGACCAGTCACGCCCCATGCCCCGCAGCAGTCCTGGACGTCCGCCTTCGCCGCCAACCACCTCGACGTCACAAGGACGGCGCCCCCGTCCGGGGAATCAACGAGCTGGAATGCGCCCCGGACGGCCCCGTACGGACCAACGTCCCTCCCGCCGGCACCATCGTCCGCCTGGACCCGGCCACCGGAACGGTCACCGCGACAGCCGCAATGGCCTGGCTCGGTGGCCGGACCCGGCGCCCACCGCATCCACACCGGCCTCGGCAAGGTCAGCACCCGCCTCGACCGGACCGGGACCACCGTGCGGGCCACAGCCTCCGACCAGCGGGCACCAGGAGGACGACATCGGTCCGCAGTTGATCCGGCCAATGCGGCCGTGAGGACCGGGTCTCGTCCAATGCTGTTCGGAGGCCGGCCAGTGGGGGATTCCCGGGGTGGACGACGCGGCACCTTCCTCCGGGAGCAGAACGGGACTTGGACCGGCTGATCACGCGCATCGATGAGGAACTGGAGCGCCGTACCTTGCCGGAGCCACACCACATCGAGTCGGCGACGTTCGGCTGGTGGTGGACCCGAATGCGAGCACGCTGAAGAGCCTGGGGCCCGCGTGCATCTCCCTTCCAGCCGAACGGAGCCGTCGCCCTCCGCGACACCTCCAGCAGTTCTTGGCAGTGTCTTCGTGGGGCCCGGCCACGGAGACTCCGCAGAAACCGCTTGGCGGACGAGGGACGGCCCCTGCTACATTTCCGGAGACCGTGCGGCAGAGCGAGGAGGTGGTACCCGTGAACACAGTATTGACATGGGTGCTCCCCTCCGGGGTCACGGTCGGGCGATAGGCAGGTCGTCCGGGAGCGCCGTTCCAGTGCACTCCCGAAAGGCACGACCATGCATTTCACTTCCGAGCAACGTCTCGACGACGGTGTCCTCGAACGTAAATTCGTCCTCGGCGAGATTCCCGGCATCCTGTGGACGCCCGAAGCCGCATCCGCTTCCGCACCAGTGCCACTGATCCTGCTCGGCCACCCCACGCTCGGGCTGCGCAAGATGCACCCCCGACTGCTGGCCCGGGCCCGGCACTCCGCGGCGGAGGGCTTCGCCACAGCCACCATCGAGCTCCCCGGATGCGGCGACCGGCCCAGTTGGCCCGCCCTCGACCAGGCCCGCGCCGACCTGCGCCGGGCGATGCAGGCCGGCGAGCCGGTCAGCGACGAGACTGTCGACTCCCTCGTCCTCCCGCTGGTCGACAAGGCGGTCCCGGAATGGCAGGCCGCGCTGGACGCCTTCCTGTCGCTGCCCGAGATCGGCGGCCTGGTCGGGTACTCGGGGGGAGTGATCTCCATCGGCATCCGGCTGGCGGTGGTCGAGCCGCGCATCATTGCCGCCGGTCTGTTCGCGGGGAGTCTCGTGCCTCGCGTCATGTTCGAGGAGGCCCGGCAGGTCACTGTTCCGCTGCATGTCCTGCTGCAGTGGGACGACGAAGGCAACGACCGGCAGGCTGCCCTGGACCTGTTCGACGCCTTCGGTTCCAAGGAGAAGTCCCTGCACGCCAATATGGGCGGTCACACCGGCGTCCCGCAGTTCGCCGGGGACGCAGCGGCCCAGTTCTTCACACGGCACCTGAAGCCGGGCCGGGCCGTCGGACCGGCAGCGGACGGTAGCTGATGCCGGCGGCATACCGCCCATTGCGGACAGGTCCCGGACCTTCGTAACCGTCTGCACCGTGGGCCCCTGCTGAACTCGCGGCAGGGGCCCCGTGCTGCCTGAAGTCATCAACTGTTCGAGTTCTACGGAGACTTCGAGTTCTGCGGAGACTTCGCATGCTGCCGAGTGCATGCACAGACGCTTTCGGGTCTCGCGAACAGGGCCGGACAGCAGGAAGGCTCACGGGGCGTCAGGAGGAGCTTGGCCCCTTTGATCCTGCTCCGGTACCTCCTCCAGTCGGCTCACTGTCAAGAATCCTTCGCTGCCGGCATGGCGGCGACGCCACAGCGACCCGCCGTATCCGACGGCGCCGATCGCCGCGGCACAGCCACCCAGGGTGAGCAGGATCCGGGCACTGGTGCTGCCGGCCCCGCCCCCGGTTGCGTTCAGGGGCGTACCGTTGATCGTGGAAGTCGTCGTGGGCTTCACCGTGGTTGCCGGAGCCGAGCCGGTCGAAGGCGCGACCGTACCGCCGGGGCCCGCCGCGATCGAGCTGCCGCCGGTTGAGGCGCCTGCGGTTCCCGGGGCCACCGGTCCAGGATCGTTCATGGCGGCCGAGCCCTGCTTCGCCCCATTCCCGCCGGCTCCCGAGGTTGCCCGTCCAGAGGTGGCTGTGGGTGTTGCTCCGGACGTCCCCGTGGCGGTCGCCGATGGTCGCGGTCCGACGTCGAACGACTCGATCACGTCGTTCTGCCCGCTGTCCAAGGTGCAGGGCAGTTCAAGTTTCCCCAGGGTCGGATTGCCGTCGGCATCCCTTGCGGCGAGGTGCAGGTTGATGTTCCCGGCGGTGACCTCCCCATTACCCTGCCGGGTGAACTTGAGCGAGGGGCCGACGCCGGTCACCGGAACGCGGAAGGAACCCGAATCCGGGACGGTGGTGCTGGGGATGGTGAAGAGGATACTGACGCCGAAGTTGCCCTGTGGCGCGGCCACATTGACGTTGCCGTCCGCCGTGCCCTCAATGGAGTGCACGCGGAGGAAATTGAGCCCGGTGGTGAACAGTTCGCTCACCGTCGCCATCACCGTGATGGGAAACGGCCGGGTGGGCACGCCGACGGTGTGTGAGTCCGGAACATCTGCTTTGACCTGCACGGTGACACGTTGGCCCCTGATATACGGAAAATCACAGGTGTAGTGCAGGGTCAGTGAGACCGGTCGCGCGGCTGCGACACCGGTCCCGAGCACGCCCGCAACTGCGACCAGTGCGGCTGTCGCGGCCCCGAGAGCGATTTTCACCCCCGACCTCCCTGAACCTCCCGCGAGCCCCATCGCTCCTCCTGTCGTTTGATCAACGAAAGTCCCGATACGCGCCTTTGTCCTATTGACGCGGCTGCGACAACGGCGGGTTCCGGGGGTGAGGCGTGGATTCTCCTGCTGAGCGTCTTCGGTATTCGCTGTTGAGGTGGTCCTGGACGCTGGCGTGACGGAACTGGTACACCGCGCCGGCCTGGCGCAGCACCTCGCGCTGGTGAGCGTCGTCCAGGAAGGCCATCAGCCGCCAGGGCAACCGCCCGGTCAGCGGCAGCCAGATCCGGGCCAGGGCGACCCACTGTCCCCAAGCGGTCAGACCGCACCCGTAGGCCAGCCCAGCGCCGAAGGCTGCTTCAAGCCCGAACACCGCGCCGACCTCGATCCCGCGCAGGGCGCCGTGCCAGACCCCCTCGACCAGCCCGACCGTCGGCCCGATGACGAGAGCCCAGAGCATCAGCCGGAAGACCACGCGCCGGCGATTGGAGTTCAGCAGGTCTGTGGGCCGGGTCGCGGATCCCGACTGAAGGGGAGCTTCGAGAAGGGCTGTCAGTCCGAAGACGAGCCCGCCCCCGAACGCGAGTTCCGAGATGAACACGAGCGCAGCTCCGCGGCCTCCGCCCTGGCCGTCGTCGAGCCCGAGTTCGCGGACCACGATTCGGTCGAGGGCAAGCAGTATCACTGCGGCCACGGCCCCGGTCACGACACCGACCACGGCGCCGAGGCGGGCTTCCTTGTGTCTCTTCCAGGCCCCACGGGAAAGTCTCGCCCGCACCTGCAACGGCTTGAGCCCCTCGCGCCCGGACATGAACCAGTAGATGAGCCCGAAGACCAGTCCGGCCGCGAGTCCGTGCAGAACCCCGACCACGATTCCCCGCGTCAGGGCGAACTCCAGCCCGTATGAGGTTGCCACCAGATCCACGGGGATGTTCCCGATCGCTGTTGTGACCCCGAAAGCCACCGACGCAAGGCCTCCGACGACCAGCGCCCGCGACGAACGGTGCAGGGTGGTGCCCAGTTCCCACCAGGCAAGGTCGCGGACGATCTTCTTGTCTCGTTCGTTGCGCTGGCCGAGCTGGTTGAGATGCCGGGCGAGGTAGCTGAGCCAGTCTTGGGAACGTTCGACATCCCAGCGCCGCCGAGGCGGCCGGGGACGCTTGCCGGTGCCTGCGCCGGCGGATCGTGAGCCGGTGGGCGGCGGATCGTAGGCGGCAGGAATGAACGCGGACAGGAGGTAGTTCTCCACGGCGGCGGAGGTGGGGAAGCGCCTGGTGTTCAGCAGGTCCTTCGGCTGGGGCTTGTCGTCCGGCTGCTGCGTGTGCGCGTTGTGGTAGACGGTGCGGGCCAAGGCGACCATGAGGGGGGTGCT
Organism: Streptomyces sp. CLV115; assembly: GCF_038448545.1. Lineage (NCBI taxonomy): Bacteria > Bacillati > Actinomycetota > Actinomycetes > Kitasatosporales > Streptomycetaceae > Streptomyces > Streptomyces sp. CLV115. The sequence continues at coordinate 15,324 of NZ_JBCEWQ010000046.1, read as the reverse complement.
GAGCGCCTCGGCCACATTCCCTGCGCCTTCGCTGCGTTGCCCTCTGCCCAGCTCGACCAGGACCGGCTCCCACGCGGTGCTCTTCTCGTCACCCCCTGGAGCGGGTGGGCTTGCCCGTCGTAAGTAAGCGGTGAGGCCGACCAGGTCAAGAGGATCCAGCATGATTCCGGCGGCGCCCCTGAGTACCGTGTGTGCCGTCTGTGCGGCCTTGGCGTACTCCTTCGGACGGCTGGTGAGCAGCAGGCCCGTGTCGGTGGCGTTGATCGCGCGGATCGCCGCGGGCTGCAAGGCTTCGGCGATCTCGTCGAAGCCATCGAGGACTGGAAGAATCTGGTGTTCGCCGAGCAGGGCGTCCGCCAGGTTCCCGCCGCTCGGCGCCGGAACGTTGAGGTCGGGGTAGTCACGCACCAGTCGGTCGCACATCCAGCCGTGCAACGAGGTGGTGGGATCCCAGGAGCCGAGGCTGAAGATCACCGGCACCGGGTCGCCCGGGACCGAGGTGTCCAGCCAGTCGAGCACGAAGCGCAGGGCAAGGATCGTCTTGCCCTGACCGGCCTCACCGAGCACCACCAAACGGCGGGACGGGATTTTCCTGTACACCTCGACGATCCGGTCGAGGGGGCCGGCCAAGGTCAAAGGCGCTGACGGCGTCTGCGATCGGGGAGGCGCCTGGCAGATGTTGGACCAGTTGTCGAACGGGCCGGTGGCGTTCCGGAAGCGCACACTCATCGGGAACGGATCGTGCACGCTCCGCCGCCGTTCCTCGTCCGCCCACTGCTCCTTCACCCATGAGGCGAGCTCCTCCGCAGCGGTTCGCAGCCATGGCTCGCTCTGCGGTGGCGGGAGCCGTTCGAGCTGCGCGGCGTCGACGGGCAGGCCGATCAGCTCGCTGAGCTCGCGGATTCGGTCTGGCTGGAGGAGCTGGTGCCAGCGGTCCACCCGGGTCGCTGCGAGCGTGCCGAGTCCGTCGGCACGATGATGCTCGCTCACCACTCCGATCAGATACCCGCCACTCCACACCGCGGCCCCTGACATCCCCTCCCACGGGGAGCGCTCCCGGTCGACGTCGTACTCCGGTGCTCGCAGCGCGAGCTCCAGTGTCCCCCGGCGCACGCCGGCCAGTGGGGTGGTGGTGCCGCGTGCATGGTGGGAATCCCGGTAAACCGTAGGGGGGTCGCTCGCCGCAGAGGCAGGACTACGGCGCATGGTGAACCTCGGGAAGCCCAGCGCTTCGCATTCCACCACGTCCGTGATACATGCGAAGCGCACGGGCGGGACATGCCCGGCCGGCCCGCTGTCCGGGCCGCGTTCGAGTCTGATCAACGCGATGTCCGCCGAGGCGTCGATCCATACCCGTTCTCCGGGCAACTCGGTCGTCCGGCCGTCCTCGGTGAAGAAGCGAAGGCGGACCGACAAGGCGTCCTGCACGACATGCGCTGCTGTAAGTACGGCGTCCGCCGCAACCCGGTATCCGGAACCGCGCCGCTGCGTACCCGTCTCCGTCGAGGTGAGGACCTGAACCGTCCGCCTCAGATCAAGCCCCGACCGCGCCGAGAGCCTGCGTTCCGCAGCGCTCATTCCTCACGTGCCTCGGTGACGCCGCTGATGAATGTCTTGTCCGACCCTGCCAGCGTCGGTTGCAGCGCCAGCTTGATCCGCTGAGTGGAACTGGCACTCGCGGTCGCCTCCGCAGTCGTTTCCACGACCCAGAAGCGAACCTTCGAGCCTGCACGCCCAGACCGTTCCAGCGCGACCGACATCTCCAGCTCGATCACCCCCAGCTCGAAGCGCAGCTCCTCACCCTCGGCCGCAACGACCGCGCGTTCCAGCTCTTCCCTCAGATCCTGGATCACCGTGGCCAACTCGATCAACTGCGCCCCATTCCCACTCGTCGACCATCTGGTACTGCCACCATGATGCATCGCTATCCAACCGACTGATCACGGATCATGACAAATATGCCCTGTGCTCCCGAAGCTGGCGCAAAGTGACAAGCAGCACCACGTAATCAGGACAACGCCGCGTCTCGCCCGGTGACTTCATTCGGGCCGTGTCCCGGGTCGTTCGTGAGCGGGGCCGCGAGTTCGGCCATGACGAGTCGTCGGTGCGGCACTGGACGACCGGCACCGTCCGGCGCCCGGCAATGCGGCCGCCGATCCCGGAAGTGCTGTCGCGGTGTCTCGGACAGCCGGTCACCGCGCACGAAGCCGGGTTCACCGCTGCGTGCGATGGAGGCGAGCGTGGCGCCAACCTTCCGCAACTGCTGGGCAGCGAGTTTTTTTGCGCCAGAGCGTGAGGTATTCCAGCGGCCCTTGGCCGACGGTGGACTTGAAGCGCGTGGCGAGGGTGGAGCGGGAGACGGCGCAGGCAGCGGGACGGCGGGCCGCGGTCCTCCAGGCGGGTGGTGGCGCTCCGACGGAGCACGACCGCGTCGGCGAGCCGCCCCATCTGCAGGTGTCCGCCCTCGCCGCCGACACCCCTCAGGAGCACTGCGGGCGATCGCTGCCCACCCGTTTCTGCGGACCGTTCGCCGATCAGTCGATGCGGTCGCTCAGGCCCAGCACCTGCGGATGGTCGCCGGGGAAGTCGCCGGGCATGCCCGGTACGTGGATGGTGCGCCCGTAGACGCCGGCCAGGAATTCGACGGCACCGACCGGGAACTCCGACCAGTCGCCGTTGTCTCCGCGGGCGACCACCGGCCATGCGTCCGGGTCCGCGGGGCCCGTCCTCCAGTAGAAGGAGTCCCCCGAATTGGACGACGCCCAGCTGATCAGGCCTCCCGGCTGCGGGAAGGGAACGTACTCCTCGGTGTCGCCCATCTCGAACAGGTCCTGAAGGATCTCGTCCTCCCTGGCCTCGGACGCCCACAACGCCTCGGTGCCGGGCCGGGGAACCGACACGCTCAGGAAGTCGTCGATGACCAGTGTCGGGTACGCCTCCGCCAGAGTGCAGAAGTCTGCGGGCATGCCGTCCCGAGAACCGCCTCAAGGGCGCCCCAGTCCACGTTGCGCCCCCCGGACACACGCCACCGTGCCATCGACGGAAGCGCGGCCTCCAGTTCTTCGATCCTCAGCATGCCCACTGCCAATCCGTGCTGTCCTGGGCCACGACGTCGTCGAACAGTACTCCGTCCGCGGTGCAGGCGGACACGGTGATGCTGTCCGCGTATTCCGTGGTGAGGCTGTGGTCGGCCTTCCCCGTGCACTGGACCCGTTCTCCCGCCGCGAGCTGCTGCTCCACCTCGATCCCGCAGCGCCGCATGCCGCTTCGGTCCACGCGCTTGAACCCGGTGAACAGGCTGGTGTCCCGGTCCGCAGCAGGGGCTTCGACTGATCGTTTCAGAATGAGGATCGAGGATCGCAGTCGGATCCCAGGTCCAAGGACAAGCCGTTGTCGGTGGCGACGCTCAGCACGGCCGTACCTTCCCCACTTGGGCTGCGTACGCGGGCGTACGCGGTGACCATCACAGGAGGATTCGGGCAGCTACGCCCTCCGCACGCCCACCCGGAACCGGCCGGAAGGTCCTGAGTACTGCCGCCCCACGCCCTGGGCTGGCTGGGCCGAATGCACGGACCGGGCAGAGGTGTTGGAAGTCCGGGGTGGTGTCAGTGCCCTCGGTTATCGTCTGCCGTATGGATCAAGCCGCACTGATCGCCGAACTCGAACAAGCCGTACGAGACCGTCGGGCGACCTCCGACATCGTCCGCCGGCTGGCCGAGCCGGGTGGCTCCGCGGCGCCCGGACTCGTGGCCGTGCTGGGCACGGTGAGCCCGTCGGCCATGTGGAGCGTGCGGGACGCTCTGCATCTGATAGGTCCCGCCGGGTTCGACGCGGCGGTGGAGGCCCGCACCCGGGCCGAGGAGGTCCCCGATTCGTGGGAACTGGGCCACGTGCTGCGCGGCTTCGACGAACGGTGTATCCCGCGGTACACGGCCGCGCTGTCCCACCCCATGAAGGACATACGGCACCAGGCCCTGGGAGGGTTGGAGAACCTCGGTGAGGCCGCCGCCGGCACACTGACCGATGTCATCCCCTTTCTGGACGACCGCGCAGGGCACAACCGCTACCAGGCAGAGAGGACCGTCAGAGCCATCGGCGCGAACGCCGCCCCCACCCTGCGAGGCATCCGCCGTGACGGGCCCGCCCACCTGAGGCGGTACGCGCTGACCGCCCTGGCCGTCGTCGGCGGCATGGACCAGTTCGACGAGCGCGACCGCCGCGCCCTGGAGCGCCTCGTCCGCATCAAGACGGCCCATGACACCGCCCCGGACTCCCTGCCCGATCACTGCTGGCTCGCCGTCCCCGGCGCGGCGTACGAGGGCCTCTTCGAGGCCATGGGACTGCACGACCCCGTCCCCTGCACGATCTCCATGGGGCTCTCCGCCATGGACAACGACACCGCCGCGGTCGTGGACCCCGACGGCACGGAGCACACGGCGTACCGGGTGTTCGTCACGCCGGAGCTGGACGGCTGGCGGCTGATCTACGCCGACACAGCGCTGGGGAGCATGTTCTGGGACATGGACGAGCTCCTCAGCCGCCTCAGCGCGGCCTGCGGCCAGGCCCAGTACTACTGCCAGGACGAACACAGCGACTCCATGATCTGGTCGGTCGCTCTCAACGGCGTGCCGCGCCGCCGATACTGGCGCAACGAGATCCCGGAGTGGCGGGGCGAACCCATGGACTGGGAGGAACCCCTCACCGACGACCCCGACTACGACCACGCCCCCAACGCCACCATGGAATGCGACGTCAACAGCACGGCCTACTACATTTCCGTCGATCCGGACCAGGTCGAACCCACCACCACCCTGCGCGGCCACGGCTGGCTCGCATTGACCCGCCCGGGCGTGGGACACGGCGCGTTCACCGGGGTAGTGCACTTCTGACGCTCCGGAGTGAGTGGCGCCGCCGGTCCCGCGTTCGGTGATCCTGGTCGGCAGGGTGACGGCGGTGTGCGCTGACCTCGTAACACTCAACCGCCCAGGACGGCGGCAACGCCGCTCGGGAGTCGACGGCAGCGGCGGAGCCACCCGGCTGCCTGCTCACCGGTGCCGACCCCGATGACCTCGTCCGAGCCCCGGCCAGCCGGCAGCCCGGGCGGGAACACACCGTCCCACCGACCGGCCCGCAACCGCCGCAACCCGGTGGACCGTCCCGGCCACAGCACCGGCCATGTGGGGCTGTCCGTCCGCCCTGTCAGGCGTCGAGCCGGCGCAGCACCAGATAACCGCTGATCAGGGAGGCGGCTGTCCAGGCCAACAGGATGGCCAGAGCCGCCCCCGATCCGTAACCGGGGCCGTAGCGTCCGTCGCTGGACGGCCCCGCGATGTGCATCAGCTCCAGGCCGGCCTGGTCGGGCAGATACCGCAGGACGGGCTTCAGCGCGGGGATGTTGCCGAGCCCCTGGGAGCCGAGGAACAACAGCGGGAGCAGGATGCCCATCGAGACCGCTGAACTGCGCACGACGGTCGCGATCCCCATGGAGAAGGCACAGATCAGGGTCAGATAGACGACGGCCCCGGCGAGCGCGGCCGGTACTCCGTCCGTGGTGAGGCCGATTCCGTAGGGGCCGAGTGCCGCCTGTGCCGCGACGAACGTGACGAGGACGATCACCGTCGAGGCAGTGAGGGCGGTCAGGGTGCCGGCCACGACCTTGCTGCCGTAGAGCAGACCACGTCCCGGCACCGCGGTCAGCGAGGCCCGGATCGATCCGGACGAGTACTCGCCACCGACGAGCAGGGCACCGAGCACGACGATGGCGAGCTGCCCGAGGGTCATGCTGTACAGCGCGGCGACCAGCGGATCGAAGTTGACGACGTGCTCGATGTCGTTGCGCCAGTTGAACGCGACGAGCGTGCCGATGCCGGTGCTGAGCGCGAAGGCCAGCATCAGCGTGAAACCGGTCGAGCGTACGGTCCACACTTTGATCCATTCGGCGGCGAGAACCGCCCGGGGCGAGTTGCTGGTCATTGCTGTGCTCCTTCCGGCCGCTGCGCCCGGTACTCGACGGCGTCGGCGGTCAGCCGCATGAACGCCTCTTCCAGCGAGGCGTGACTCCGCGTCACCTCGTGCACCGGCACCGCGTGGGCCGCGACGAGTTCACCGATACGCTCCGGGCCGGCAGCCGCACTCAGGCTCCCGTCCGCGCAGTCGGTGACCTCGATCCCCGCGCCGGCCAGCACGTCGCGCAGCCGCTGCGGGTCCGGTGTGCGCACCCGCACCCCTGCTTCCGTGTGCTTGTCGATGAACGCGGTCATGCCGGTGTCCGCGAGGAGCCGGCCGCGGCCGATCACGACCAGGTGATCTACGGTGAGTGCCGCCTCGCTCATCAGGTGACTGGAGATCAGGACGGTGCGCCCCTGGGCCGCCAGGTCCCGCAGAAGGCGCCGGATCCACAGGACGCCCTCCGGATCGAGCCCGTTGACCGGCTCGTCGAGCACCACGACGGCCGGTTCGCCGAGCAACGCCGCGGCGATTCCCAGCCGTTGGCCCATACCCAGCGAGAACGTGCCAATCCGTCGGTGCGCGGCACCCGCCAGCCCGGCCAGCTCGATCACCTCAAGCACGCGGCGTGCCGGGATCCGGTTGCTCCGGGCCAGGCACCGCAGATGATTCAGCGCGGTCCGGCCGGGGTGCACGGCCCCGGCGTCGAGCAGAGCGCCCACCGTACGCAGCGGATCTCGCAGCTGTCGGTACGGTGCGCCGCCGATCCGCACCTCGCCGGCGGTCGGCCGGTCCAGGCCCAGCATCATGCGCATCGTGGTGGACTTTCCGGCTCCGTTGGGGCCCAGGAATCCGGTCACCAAGCCGGGCCGTACCCGGAAGCTGAGCCCGTCCACCGCCGTGGTGTTCCCGTAACGCTTGGTCAGGTCGGTCACTTCGATCATGTGAGCGATGGTCCAGGAGGAGAGACCCCGCCACATCCCACTCGGGGCCTACCGCCTTTCCTCCACCCACGGGTGGAGACGGTCGGTACAGGAGCCTCCACCTCAGCCCCCGGGAGGAGCGCGAGGATCAACCGCCGGACGCAGGCGGCGGGCCCTGCGCCTGGATAGGGTCGACAGGTGCGAGCAAGTACCACTGAGGTGGACCCGGACAACCATCCGATCCTGGCCCGGCGGCTGAGCCGACGCCAACACATCGCCCTGGACTGCGCGTTCGTGTTCGCCTACGCGGCCGCGCTGTTGCTGACCGGCTCGACAGCCGAAGCGCCGACGTCCGCATCACCCTCCCCGACCCCGGTGCCGTGGGAGCGGCTCGTGCTCGTCGCCGCGGCCACCGCGCCCGTCGCCCTACGGCGGATCTGGCCGTTGCCCGTGTTCCTGACCGTGCTGGCGGTGACCGTCGTCGCCGTCGTACGGGACGCCACCTGGGATCCGTTCCTGGCGGCGGCGTTCGCCCTGTACACCGTCGCCCTCACGGTGCCGTCACACCGCTGGTGGCAGCGATGGCTGCCCGGACTGGCGCTGGCGGCCCTGGCCCTGGCCGGTGCCGCCGGAGCCGCGCACGCGGGCGACGCGTACTGGTGGCGTGGCGGCCCGGGGCTGCTACTGCTCGGCTTCATCGCGCTGCTCGCCGCCTGGCAGCTGGGACGGGCCGCGCGGCAGCGGCGCGCGTTCGCCGTCCGGGCGGCGGAGCAGCTCGCGCAGCGAGCCGTCACGGAGGAACGCCTGCGGGTCGCCCGTGAACTGCACGACGTCGTCACCCACAGCATGGGCCTGATCGCGGTCAAGGCCGGTGTCGCCAACCATGTCCTGCACGTCAGACCGCAGGAGACGCACGACGCGTTGCAGGTCATCGAACGCACGAGCCGCACCGCGCTGAACGACATGCGCAGGATGCTCGGTGTGCTGCGCGCCCCCGAGGGCGAGCAACAACCGGCCTCCCTCGGCCCGGTCCCCGGCGCCGCCGCACTTGTCGAACTCGTGGGGCAGGCCGGTGCGCAGCTGACGATGCGCGGTGTCGAGAACCTGCCCGACGGAGTCGCTCTGGCCGTCCACCGAATAGTCCAGGAGGCGCTCACCAACGTCGCCAAGCACGCCGCCCCGGAATCCCGCTGCCGGGTGGAGGTCGTCGCGAACGGCCGCGACGTCCGCATCGACATCACCGACGACGGCGGCGGCCGGGCGCCCCTGACGAGGAAGGCCGGCGGCCATGGTCTCGTCGGCATGCGCGAACGCGTCGCCATGTACGGCGGAACCCTCACCACCGGACCGCGCCCGCAGGGCGGCTTCGCGGTGCACGCGTCCCTGCCGTACGAGGAGAGCACATGACCCGGCCCGCCGACCCGTCCGGCGCCCCGGTCCGGGTCCTGATCGTCGACGACCAGGCGCTGCTGCGCGGCAGTCTCCGCGTGCTCGTCGATGCCGAACCCGGCCTGGTCACCACATCGGAGGCGGCGAACGGGGCAGAAGCGGTGGACTGCGCCCGGCAGGATCCGCCGGACGTCGTCCTGATGGACGTACGGATGCCCGGGATGGACGGCATCGAGGCGACCCGGCAGATCTGCGGTTCTCACGGCACCGCGAACGTCAAGGTGCTGATGCTGACGATGTTCGATCTGGACGAGTACGTCTATGCCGCGCTGCGGGCCGGCGCGAGCGGCTTCCTGCTCAAGGACACGCCGCCCAGCGAACTGATCGCGGCGATACGGGTCGTCGCCGGAGGCGATGCGCTGCTGGCACCGGCAGTGACGCGACGTCTGATCGCGGAGTTCGCCCATCGCCCACAGCCCTCGCCACCACTGCCGCACACCCTGGACGGTGTGACCGGGCGCGAGCGCGAGGTCCTCACCCTCGTCGCCCGCGGCCTGTCCAACACCGAGATCGCCGAACGGCTGTACCTCGCAATCGCCACCGTGAAGACCCACGTCGGCCATCTGCTCACCAAGCTCGACTGCCGCGACCGGGCGCAGTTGGTGATCGTTGCGTACGAGAGCGGCCTGGTCACGGCGGTACGGCCCCCGATCGGTCCCTGAAGACCGCCTTCCGGCACCGCGGCCGGAGGCCGCACCCTGTCGCGGACGACGTGGGTTCCCGAGGAGGTGCGGATTGTGTTTCGGCATTCCGATCACACACGGCCGCACGATGGCGGTATTGACCGCAGATCACAGAAGGATCAGTGTCTTGTTCGGACCACACCGTCCCGAGCTTCTCCAGCTCGGCGACCCGCCCAGCCTCCAGTGTCCCGGCAGCGCGGGCGCGGCGCTGCCGGGCGATCCACTGTCCGAGCGGATACCCGCCGACCCCGCCCCAGTCCTCGGGCGTGACGACCGTGACGGCACCCGCGGCAGACCGTTGTGCTGGTTCTCTTCGAGTTACCTGTGTCCGGTGGTCCTGATTGCGGACAAAGGGACGGACACGTCCGCTGTGTGGTGCCGGCCGCATCGCCGGCACCACACAGCGGGGTACGGCCCTAGTTGCGGGCGGAGACGGCGATATTGACGGTGCCGGTGGTGGTGCGGCCGAGGGCGTCCTGGATGGTGTAGGTGAAGGAGTCGCAGCCGGTGAAGCCCGCGTTCGGGGTGTAGCGGACCTTGCCGTCGACGATCTCGGCGGTGCCGTTGCCCGGGGTGGACACGGCGGTGACGGTGAGGCCCCGGGCGTCGGTGCGGCCGGTGCTGTTGTCGTTGGCGAGGACGTCGATGGTCGTTGCGGTGCCCTGCGTGGTGGCGGCGCCGTCGGTGCGGGCGGTGGGGTTCTGCGGGACTCGTGTGCTGCCGTAGTAGGTGAGGACGGCGTAGGTGCCGTCGCCCAGGTCGATCAGCTGGAGGCTCTGCGGCTGGGTGCCGTTGACGGGGCGCGCGGTGACGGCGCCGGTGGTGCTGTCGACGTTGATCGCATCGTCGCTGTAGGTGTTGCGGATTCCGGTGGAGCCGTCGCCCTGCGGTGTGAGATCGAAGCTCTGGGACGCGAGGCCCTGGTACGGGGCAGCGCTGACCGCGCTGCCGATCGTGGTCAGAACCCGACCGGTCGCGGTGTTGCGGATGCCGGTGGAGCCGTCGCCCTGGGGGACCAGGGTGAACTTCTGGGCCGTGTTGCCGGCCTGGAACGGCGAGCCGGTGAAGGTGCCCGCGGACACCGTCAGGGCCGTGCCGCTGATCGGCTGCGCGGTCGCGTCGTTGTTCGCGGAGACCGCGACGTGCACGGTCGCGGTGGACTGCTGGCCGAAGATGTCCCGGATGGTGTAGGTGAAGGAGTCGCAGCCGGTGAAGCCCGCGTTCGGGGTGTAGCGGACCTTGCCGCCGACGATCCGGGTAGTGCCGTTGGCCGGCGCGGAGGCACTGCTGATGGTGAGGTCCAGCGGCTGGGTGGTGCCGGTGCCGGAGTCGTTCGCCAGGACATTGACGTCGGTGGCCTGGCCCGCGGCCGTGGTCGCGCCGTCATTGCGGGCCTGCGGGGCCTGCGGGGCGCGGGGACCGGGGTAGAACGCGCGGATGCCCCACGACCCGTCGCCCTGGCGGACCAGCTCGAAGCTCTGGTCCTGCGTCCCCTTGTACGTCTGCCCGGAGGCCGACGTACCGTTCATCGTCAGTACGGAGTTGGTGCCCTGGTAGAAGCTGCGGATGCCGAACGATCCGTCGGCCTGCTTGACGATGCGGAAGCTCTGGGGCTGTGTGCCGTTGTACGTCTGCCCGGAGACGGACGTACCGTTCATCGTCAGTACGGAGTTGGTGCCCTGGTAGAAGCTGCGGATGCCGAACGATCCGTCGGCCTGCTTGACGATGCGGAAGCTCTGGGGCTGTGTGCCGTTGTACGCCTGCCCGGAGACGGACGTACCGTTCATCGTCAGGACAGTGTGCGTGGCGGCCTGGGCCGGGGCCGCGGTCACACCGCTACCGATGATCGTGGAACAGAGGACGGCCGTGACTGCGTGCGGACGGCTGATGCGGACAGACATGTGTCTCTTCCCTGAAGCTGGAGCGGACCGGGGCCATCCCCGGTCCGCCCCCAGGCTGGGACCGCCACCCCGGCAAGATCCTTTGAAGCACACCCAGAGTGACCGTCTGTGTACGAAAATCACCCTCGGGTGCTAACGGCTCGCCCTGCTGTTGATCGTGAGGGTTCCTGACGGTCACTCCACGGGTGGCCGGTCCGGAAACGGCTCACTCGCCTGAACGACTGCTTCCGACTCGGCCGTCCACAGCCGGTCCAAGGTGTGGCGACTGCCATGTCGGACGACGTTCGCCCGGGCGACCACCCGCCGCAGTCGGGCACCGGTGACGCGGGTGTTTCGCCCGATGATGTGGCGGCGGATCATGCTGCCCCGTTCTTGCGGTCGGCGTGGTCGGTGGCATCGAGGGTGAAACAGCGCAGGGCCGTGAACTGCGAACCCGGGACCGGTAGGCCCGCATGTCGAGGCATCGCGTAGAGGCCCGGCACAGCAGATGCTGCATGCCGTGCATGCCGTCCTCCCCGGCCCCGCCCCGGCCCGGTGAGATGCCGGCCTACGGGCGTTCGGTGAGCAACTCCGCGAGACGGTCGGTGAATTCGGTGAGCCAGTCCAACTGCGGTCCGCTGCGAGCGATGCGGAATCCTTGGCGTCGGCCCCAGAAAGCAGCCTGGACGGCATGGAACTGGGCCCAACGCTGAGCACGTTCGCGATCGACTTCCGCAGCTTCGGCGAAGACGTCCAGAGTGCGATGGACCGCCTTGCGCAGGTCGTCCGCCTCCAGGAGCGTCAGCGCGCGCGACTTGAGCAGCGTGCCGCCGTCGTAAGCGGGATCTCCTGCATATCCCTTGGGATCCACGGCCAGCCATGGCTCACGGTCGGCACGCAGGATGTTCCTGGCGTGGAGGTCACCGTGGATGAGGGTCTCCGGCTGGACGCGGCCCAGCTCGCGGACGGTCGCCACGGCGGCATCCACCACGTGGCGCGGCAGTGCATGCGTCAGTTCCGCGGCGTCCTTGCGCAGCTGCTCCTCCCAAACATTGGCCTGCTCCGTCAGCCGGGGCAGGCCCGGCGGCGCGGGGATGGCCAGCCGGCGGCTGATGCCCCCTGCGACCCGCACAACCTCGTCGCCGTCTTCGACTCCGGCCAGGGTTGTCGTACGGACCCGCTCAAGCAGCATCGCGAACCGCTCATCGTCGCGTTCGTACAGCAGGACCGCTCCGCGCCCGCCCCACGCCGCGAAAGCATCCGGCTCGTGGGCGTTGCCAGGGTGCGGAAACGACACCTTCAGCACAGCAGTGCCTTCGGCCCGCTGCCGCACGGGGATGATTACCCCGACACCCCCGTGCATGATCTTCCCGTCCGGCACGCACTCCCAGCGCCCCAGCAGTTCTTCCACGATCCCGGCAAGTTCGCCGAGCCAGGCCGCTCCAGGCTCTCCTTCGCGCTCGATCGTGCTCTGCGCGAACGCCTCTGGTATCTCGATCACCTGGGCACCTTACGCGCCGGCCCGACGCCCCACCCAGGCCCGAGCCGGCCACCGCCCCCAAGAAGGGGTCTCATGACCAGAGGGAGGGCCACTCTGCCAGGCACTGTCGCGGCAGGGCACGCCGTCGCAGCGCAGGAGCCCGGCGGCCCTCGCCCCCGCGTCCCGTCCGAGGGAACAGCAGACCCTGGGCCTGCCTGCCAACGCCCGGATCCATGTGCTGACCCACGAAGGCCGTACGTCTGAGGGACGGTGCGTCGAAGTCACCGTCCACGTGATGCCGGTTCACCTCTGGGACATGTCCTGCACCTGGGATCTCAGCTGGCGCGTGTCTCATCGATGAGCGGTGGAGGTCAAGAAGGAGTGGCAGGCAGGTGGGTCGCTGATGCTTTGGCGGGCAGCATGGAGAGGTCTTCCTCCGTGGCGCCCCGGGCCTGGAGGCAGGCTGGTACAGAACCGTGGTGGCTGCGGATCCACAGGAGTGCGCGACGAAGGTGTCCGGCTGTGACCGGCAGGGTGTTGTGTCCCCGTGGGCCCGACGGCTGTGCGACGGGCAGACCCAGCTCGGTGTTGGAACGCACGAAGTCCGCGACTACCTCCGCCTCGGACGCCCCGAACAGTGTTTGCACAAGGGCGACCACAACACCGGTCCGGTCCTTCCCCGATGCACAGTGGACGAGCACTGGTCCGTTGCCCTCGGCACGCAGGTGTCGTAGCACTGCCAGCACAGCACGGCCGGAATGCTCGGCCATCGACGGGTAGAGCTCCATCTGCTCCCGCGGCCATCGCTGCTCGGCGAACACCGGAACATGCAGGTGTCTGATCGCCGTCCCGTGCAAGGCATCGGGCCGGTCGGTGACCTCGGGGCGGCTGCGCAGGTCGACGACCGCACGCACCCCCAGGTCCTCCAGCTCACGTGCCCCCTTCGCCGACATCGCGTGCAACGCGCCGGACCGGTAGAGGACACCGGGCCGCAACCCCCCGATTCCGCCGGCGTCCCGGAAGTTTCGCGCCCCGTCGACACCGGCCGACGCCGCTGTTCCCACCCCACTGATCGTCATCGGCTCACTGTACGTTCGCACGTTCAGCGGGCTGTTTCGGGGGCTGCGCGTGCTCTTCTGGAGCCGAGCCGGCGGCGCGCCGCGCGGTCGACTCCATGAAGCTGGTGGGCCCAGAGGTGGCGAGTCCCTGTGCGGCCGGGCGGTACGCGATCGGGATGCCGATGTGGATGTGGGCGACCCGCTCGACGTCGTCGTACGCCCCCGAGACCGCGACCGCGACGTCGAGGAGGGGTTGACCGTCGCCGCGTCCGCTCTTATCGTTATTCGATAACATCGATATTCGATATAGGGGCGGTTGCTGATGTCCGCTGAGGTACAGAGTTCCAATGGGGCCGGACTGCCGGATCAGCCTCCGTCGCATGGCGACCACGCCGAGGCCAGGCTCCTGGAGCCGGTCGCCACTGTGGTCCGGGGTGTCTACCGGCTGTGTCTCGTGGGCCTCGTCGCCAGCGCCTTGGGACCTCTGGCCGGCACGAAGCTGGGACTGATGTGGGGCGGTCCGAATGTGTGTGCCGAGTCCCGCTCGGACTTCGGCACGGACGGGTTCACCGACAGGTTCCAGCCCCATGCGGGGGTGGAGGTCATGACCCGCCCGTCCTACTGCACCGACCACGCCGACGGTGTCCAGCGACTGTTCGACTTCCTCGGCGGCTTCCCCTCGTTGCTGCTGGTCCTGGGCATTCTGTTCCTGCTCAACCGCTTGATACGGGGCGCTTCCCGCGAGGGCGTCTTCACCACACGGACTGCCAAGTACCTGCGGATCGCGGGCTGGTGGCTGCTGCTCGGCTGCCTGGTCGCAGCGGTGGTGGAAGCCGGCGCGCACGCAGCGCTACTGGCGACCCTGGCCAAGGACTACACCTTCACCGCGGACAGTTGGCTGGAGACCTGGCAGCCGCCCTACGCACTCGTCTTCACGTCCCTGGGCATCCTCACGTTCGCCCGTATCATGCGCACCGGGGTGGCCATGCGGGAGGATCTGGAAGGGACGGTGTGATGGCACCGGACGACAACGACAGCCATGAAATCGAGGTCCATCTCGACCGCATGCTCAGCGAGCGCGGCATGACCCTCGCGGAGCTCGCCTCCAGGGTCGGCGTGACCAATGTGAACCTGTCCATCCTGAAGAACGGCCGGGCCCGCGCCATCCGCTTCACCACACTGACCCGCATCTGCGAGGTCCTCGACTGCCAGCCGGGCGACCTGCTTACGTACCGAGGCGGCGAAGACGAGCGTCATCGGTAGACGGCACCCGCCGGCCGCGGTCCGAGGCGGGCCGGGCCGATGCCGAGGTCTGTTCTACGTGCCGAAAGGACGATGAGCTTGCTCTTTATGGTCTGAGTCGGTTTCGTTCGGTGATGCTCTCGGGTCGTTTCACGGTCCTGCCCACGTCGTAGCGGGTGGCGGGCCGCTGGTTCTTCGAGCCAAGTGGCCTGCCTGGTCCAAGTGTTGAGGGTTTCGGTGCACGGGCCGGGCAGGTGAGATGTGGGCGGAGGTTTCTGAACCCCCGGCGGACTCGGGCCGGGGTGAGTCGGCCGGGCCCGGCGGGCTTCCCCCACGGCCGCCGCAAGTCGTCGGCGGCCCCGCACAGAAGGCGAATCTGGGTGTGCGCGGCGATGATCAGCCAGGTCCAGCGCCCGCCGGCCTCGGGGGGTGCGAAGCTTCGGCCGCGTCCACCCGAGGGTCTGTTTCATCAGCCTGTAGAGGTGCTCGATGTCGAATCTTCTCAGAGTGCGGTACGCGAGGTAATGCCCGTTTCGGGATCTGCCGGTAAGCCGGGTGGTCCGGCACGTCCGGGCGGGGCGGCTCCTCGACGGGCACTGGGGCGGCGATGGTGAGGAGCGTCTTGCGGGTGATGCGTAAGTTTTCGCTCTCCGTGTCGAGTTC
>NZ_JBCEWQ010000045.1:0-54301 GCF_038448545.1 Streptomyces sp. CLV115 | reverse complement strand
GGGCGCGGGGGTGTCGTCGGTGGCGTGTACGACGAGGGTGAGGCCGGTGTCGGTGTGGGCGGGGGAGATCCTGTGGCCGGCGAGGATCTGCGGGGCGGGGACCTGGAGGCCGGCGGCCGGGGTGGCCTCGCCGAGTTCCGCGTACCGGTCGAGCCCGGCTCCGGACAGCCGGACCTGGACCTGCCACCGGCCCTCCCCGAGCGGTCCGCCACCCGCCGCGTGCCGCGGGTCGATCGTCACGGTCCCGGTGACGAGGGGGCGTACGAGCGTGCGGCCGTCGGCGCCGACCTCCTCCTCAAGGACGAGGGACGTCCGGTGCGGGAGGACCCACACATGCGCGGTCTCCGTGTGGCGCAGCAGAACATCGACCTTGAAGGTCTTCAACTCGCGTGTCACGTCGATGGGTTCGTCGACGATGCCGTCCGTCAGATACGGCGCGAGGAAGTGCCGGTCGCCGTCGCGGGAGAGGACGAGCCCCGAGCCGCCGGGGCTCTCCTCGAAGCGCGCGGTGAACGCGACCTTGAGCCGGTCGCGGTTCCAGGTCGCGGACTCCGCTGTGCACCGGGCCCTGAGGTCCGTCTGGCGGAGGGTGAACTCCTCCAGTTCCCCCGGCCGGTTCTGCCGCAGCAGTGTGGAACGGACCCGCAGGAGCGGGGACAGACCGTCGTGCATTCCGTCGGTGACGAATTCCTCGGCCAGTTCGCGTACCGCCTCGAACGGGTCGCCGTCGAACCGGGGGTCCATGAGAGCGCCACGGGCCGGTACGCCGAGCCTGGACAGCATCTCCACCCGGTAGAAACGGCGGAGAAGGCGGTCGCGATCGGCACCCGGCCCGGTGCCCGCGACCACGGTCGCCATGATCTGGCGCAGATTTCCGTAGTACCAGCGCGGGTCCATGAGCGCGGTGCCGGCGTTCTCCTCGTCCTCCCGCGCCCAGTACGAGTACGTGACGTAGTCGCCCACCACCGAGACGACGGACGCCTTGAGGTAGGAGCGGACCATGAAGAGCTGGTCCTCCAGGATCCAGGGACCTTCCGGGTGCACGATGCCGTGCTCGCGCAGGAACGCGGTGCGGAACATCTTGTGCGGCGTCAGGCTGTCGATCAGCGGCGCGTTCCAGACGGTGCAGGACTCACGGGTCCGGCTCATCAGGCCGTAGGGAACCCCGCGGCTGCGGAAGTTGCTCGCGACCTTCCCGATGACGATGTCGGAACCGTTGCGCTGCCCCATGGCGCAGAGCCGCTCAAGTGCTTCGGGCGCCAAGCGGTCGTCGTGGTCGGCGAACTGCACGTACTCACCGTCGGCCTGATCGACGCCGACGTTGCGGGGCCTGCCCGGCCATCCCGAGTTCGGGATGCGGGTCATCCGGAAGTGGTCGTGCTCGCCGACCAGGGCCTCCAGCCGCGCGGGGGTGTCGTCGGTCGAACCGTCGTCGACGAAGAGCACCTCGAACTCGTCCGCGGGCAGCGTCTGCCGCAGCAACGAATCGACCAGTGCTTCGATGTGGCTTCCCGAGTTGTACGTCGGGACCACCACCGTGACCTTGACCGCCATCCCACCCCACGCTTTCAGCCGCACACAAGTCCGTCACTTCGGACCCGCAGACCCTACACAGGTGAGTTCGCAGGCGTCGACGACGTCACCGCGGGGCCCCGGTGCGGAGCGCGGTGTCCGGGGCGTCGACGGCCACGGCCCGGTCCGGCGGCAGGGCGGCGCAGGCGGCCGCGCCGTGGCGCGGTACGCGGGGAGGGGTGAGGAGGAACGGAAGGCGGACGGGATCCCCGGCCCGGGTCAGGCGGCGGGGGCGGTGGCGGCCGCCGAGGCCTGGAGCTCGCCGCGGCGGTGGATCTGCCGGAACGTGAAGTTCGTCAGGTCGTTGCCGGTGGTGTAGACGTTCTTGTCGGCCGTGGTGACGCTCTTGCCGTTGGTGAACCCGCTGATGGCGAAGTAGGCGTAACGGCCGTAGGAGTTGGCGGTGCGGCGGCAGACCGAACCGGCGGGGCAGAAGGCCGGCACGCCCGAGCCGCTCAGCGTGGCGATGCTGCCGCTCGCCTGCCGGGCCGCCTTCTTGGCCTGGGCCTCCGACGGGAAGACCGCGAGGCCGACGGTGACGGCGACGCCGTCCTTGCTGTAGGTGGCCCGGATCACCTGGTCGCAGCCGTTGTTCACGAGGACCGTGCCGAGCGCGCCCTTCGTGGTCGCGGCGCAGTGCTTGGTCTGCTGCGTCGCGCCCTTGGCGTAGACGCGGTCGCCCATCGTCAGCTTCTTGCCGGGGAAGAAGGTGTCGACGGTGATCGGCGCCCGGTCCTTCTTCGCGTCGGAGATGTAGTCCTTCGGGTTCGGCGGGGGCGGCGGCGCCACCGAGGAGAAGGACGGTTCGGGCTCGGCGGTCTCGCTCGGCAGGTCGCTCGGCGCGGGCAGCTCGCCGGCGTTCTTGCCGGAGCCGGTCGGGCTGTTGTGCTTGTTGGCCGAGATGACGGCGGTGGCCACGATCGCGCCGATCGCCGCGGTGGCGAGCACGCCGCCGCCGATCAGCAGCCACCTCTTGCGTCGCTTGCGCGCGGCGGACTCGTCGGCCAGCGCTGCCCAGTCCGGAGTCTGTGCGCCCCCGGGCCCCCATGAGGGCTCCCCTTGCCCAAAGCTCATGCCGCGATCCTAGAGGAGACGTAAACCGGTTGGGCCAGGGCTTCGCGGGCCGTGACAATGCTGTGTATGGGACATCTTGAAGCGGGCCACCTGGAGTACTACCTACCGGACGGGCGGGTGCTGCTCGGCGATGCTTCGTTCCGGGTGGCGGACGGGGCCGTGGTCGCCCTGGTGGGGGCCAACGGGGCCGGCAAGACGACGCTGCTCAGGCTGCTCGCCGGGGACCTCCAGCCGCACGGCGGCTCCGTCTCGGTGAGCGGCGGGCTCGGCGTGATGCAGCAGTTCGTGGGCTCGGTGCGGGACGAACGCACGGTCCGGGATCTGCTCGTCTCCGTCTCCCAGCCGCGCATCAGGGAGGCGGCCCTCGCGGTCGACCGGGCCGAGGAGCTGATCCTCACCGTCGACGACGAGGCCGCGCAGATGAAGTACGCGCAGGCCCTGAGCGACTGGGCGGAGGCGCGCGGGTACGAGGCCGAGACCGTCTGGGACATGTGCACCATGGCCGCGCTCGGCGTCCCGTACGAGAAGGCGCAGTGGCGCGAGGTGCGCACACTCTCCGGCGGTGAGCAGAAGCGGCTGGTGCTGGAGGCGCTGCTGCGCGGGCCCGACGAGGTGCTGCTGCTCGACGAGCCGGACAACTATCTCGACGTGCCCGGCAAGCGATGGCTGGAGGACCGGCTCAAGGAGACCCGCAAGACGGTCCTGTTCGTCTCGCACGACCGCGAGCTGCTCTCCAGGGCCGCCGAGAAGATCGTCAGCGTGGAGCCGAGCCCGGCGGGCAGCGACGTGTGGGTGCACGGCGCCGGCTTCGACACGTACCACCAGGCGCGCAAGGACCGGTTCGCCCGGTTCGAGGAGCTGCTGCGGCGCTGGGAGGAGGAGCACGCCCGGCTGAAGGCGCTGGTCCACCGGCTGCGGCAGCAGGCGGCGATCAGCCCCGACATGGCCTCCCGCTACCGGGCGATGCAGACCCGCTTCAAGAAGTTCGAGGACGCGGGCCCGCCGCCGGAGCCGCCGCGCGAGCAGGACATCAAGATGCGGCTGCGCGGCGGCCGGACCGGGGTGCGCGCGGTGACCTGCAAGAACCTTGAGCTGTCCGGCCTGATGAAGCCGTTCGACCTGGAGGTCTTCTACGGGGAACGGGTCGCCGTCCTCGGCTCGAACGGATCGGGCAAGTCGCACTTCCTGCGGCTCCTGGCGGGCGAGCAGGTCGCGCACACCGGGGAGTGGAAGCTCGGGGCCCGGGTCGTACCGGGCCACTTCGCACAGACCCACGCCCACCCCGAGCTGCTCGGGCACACCCTCGTCGAGATCCTGTGGACCGAGCACGCCAAGGACCGCGGCGGGGCGATGTCCGTGCTGCGCCGCTACGAGCTGGAACGGCAGGGCGACCAGCCCTTCGAGAAGCTGTCCGGCGGCCAGCAGGCACGGTTCCAGATCCTCCTTCTGGAGCTGGCCGGCACGACCGCGCTGCTGCTCGACGAGCCGACGGACAACCTGGACCTGGAGTCGGCGGAGGCCCTCCAGGACGGCCTGGAAGCCTACGAGGGGACCGTGCTGGCCGTCACGCACGACCGCTGGTTCGCGAAGTCCTTCGACCGCTACCTGGTGTTCGGTTCCGACGGAGTCGTACGGGAGACGGCGGAGCCGGTGTGGGACGAGCGGCGGGTGGAACGGGCCCGGTGACGCGGCGGCTCCCCGGCCGGGATCCCGCACCGGCCGGCCCGTCCGGCGATCGAGGACGAAACCCCCGGCAGCGGGGCCGGCCGGGCCGGGGAACCCCGCTGCCGCCCGCCCGGGGCCACGCGTTTTGACCCGTCCGGGGCGGGGCGGGTAGTCTCGTCGATTGTTATGCGTATTGGCTTCGTCGTTCTCACGCGTAGGGCCCTTACGTAGGTTCTCTGGAGCAGTTACCAGTGGCTCGCATACGGGCAGCGTCCCCGGCATTGTGAGCCCCAGCTGCATGATCGCTTCAGAGGTGCCATGTGTCTGGACCCCATCCACTGAAGAAGCGAAGGCTACGAAGTGCGTACGTACAGCCCCAAGCCCGGCGATGTGACGCGCCAGTGGCACATCATTGACGCGCAGGACATCGTCCTGGGCCGTCTTGCCACCACGGCTGCGAACCTCCTCCGCGGCAAGCACAAGGCGATCTACGCCCCCCACATGGACATGGGCGACTTCGTCATCATCATCAACGCCGAGAAGGTTCACCTCTCCGGCAACAAGAAGACCCAGAAGATGGCGTACCGCCACTCCGGGTTCCCGGGTGGTCTGCGCTCCGTCCGTTACGACGAGCTGCTCGCCAAGAGCCCCGAGAAGGCCGTCGAGAAGGCCATCAAGGGCATGATCCCCAAGAACAGCCTGGGCCGTCAGATGCTCTCGAAGCTCAAGGTCTACGCGGGCGACCAGCACCCGCACGCTGCGCAGCAGCCGGTCCCGTTCGAGATCACCCAGGTCGCGCAGTAGTTCCGGCCTCCCCCTAAGACCAAAAGAAAGATCTGAGGAGAATCGTGGCCGAGACCACTGTTGAGAACCCCATCGAGGGCACCGAGGGCGAAGAGGTCTTCGCCGAGGTGACCACCTTCGAGTCCGAGGTTCCCGTCGAGGGCGAGTACACCAGCGAGTCGCTGGCGTCCCGCTTCGGCGACCCGCAGCCCGCCGCCGGCCTTGGCCGTCGGAAGAACGCCATCGCCCGCGTCCGGATCGTTCCGGGCACCGGCAAGTGGAAGATCAACGGTCGCACCCTTGAGGACTACTTCCCCAACAAGGTGCACCAGCAGGAAGTCAACGAGCCCTTCAAGGTGCTTGAGCTCGACAACCGCTACGACGTCATCGCCCGCATCTCGGGTGGCGGCGTCTCGGGTCAGGCCGGCGCCCTGCGTCTCGGCGTGGCCCGTGCGCTGAACGAGGCGGACGTGGACAACAACCGCGCCCCGCTGAAGAAGGCCGGCTTCCTCTCCCGTGACGACCGTGCGGTCGAGCGCAAGAAGGCCGGTCTCAAGAAGGCCCGCAAGGCCCCGCAGTACAGCAAGCGCTAAACCGCCTGCTCATCCGCTTTACACGTTCGCCCCGGCGGCACTTCTCGTGCTGCCGGGGCGTTCGTTTATCGGCACCCTCAGGCGTATAACGGCATAAGACGTTCATAGGCTTGTTTGTGACGGCTTTGTGTTGCCCGGCGGTCCGTGCGCGGTGTTCCGCGCATTCTGTTGCGGTGTTGCTTTGCTTTGGTTGATTTGGTTGTGCGGTTTCGGAGCATCTTCGGAGGACACCAGTGGGACGACTCTTCGGCACGGACGGTGTGCGCGGTGTCGCCAATGCGGATCTGACGGCCGAGCTGGCGCTCGGTCTCTCGGTCGCGGCGGCGCATGTACTCGCCGAGGGGAGCACCCTCGACGGGGCCCGGCCGACAGCCGTGGTGGGCCGTGACCCACGCGCGTCCGGAGAGTTCCTGGAGGCCGCCGTCGTGGCCGGTCTCGCCAGCGCCGGCGTGGATGTGCTGCGGGTCGGTGTGCTGCCCACCCCGGCGGTGGCGTATCTCACCGGTGCGCTGGGCGCCGACCTCGGTGTGATGCTCTCCGCGAGCCACAACTCGATGCCGGACAACGGTGTCAAGTTCATCGCGCGCGGCGGTCACAAGCTCTCCGACGAGCTGGAGGACCGCATCGAGTCGATCTACCAGCAGCACCGCTCCGGCGAGCCGTGGGAGCGCCCGACCGGTGCCGGTGTGGGGCGCGTCACCGAGTACGCGGAGGGCTTCGACCGTTACGTGGCCCACCTCGTCGCGGTCCTGCCGAACCGGCTCGACGGGCTGAAGGTCGTGCTCGACGAGGCGCACGGCGCGGCCTCCCGGGTGTCGCCCGAGGCGTTCGCGCGGGCCGGCGCCGAGGTCGTCACGATCGGCGCGGACCCGAACGGCCTGAACATCAACGACGGCTGCGGTTCCACCCACCTGGAGCCGCTGAAGGCTGCCGTCGTCGAGCACGGCGCCCACTTCGGTATCGCGCACGACGGCGACGCCGACCGCTGCCTGGCCGTGGACGCCAACGGCGAGGAGGTCGACGGCGACCAGATCCTGGCCGTCCTGGCCCTCGCCATGCGCGAGGCCGGACAGCTGCGCAAGGACACCGTGGTCGGCACCGTCATGTCCAACCTCGGCTTCAAGATCGCGATGGAGCGGGAGGGCATCCAGCTCGTCCAGACCGCCGTCGGCGACCGCTACGTACTGGAGTCGATGAAGGCCGAGGGCTACGCGCTGGGCGGCGAGCAGTCCGGCCACGTCATCGTCCTGGACCACGCCACGACCGGCGACGGCACGCTGACCGGCCTGCTGCTGGCGGCCCGGGTCGCCGCCACCGGCCGTACGCTCGCCGATCTGGCCGGGGTCATGCAGCGGCTGCCGCAGCTGCTGATCAACGTCCGCGACGTCGACAAGTCCCGGGTCGCGACCTCCCCGGAGGTCGCCGCAGCCGTGGCCGAGGCCGAGCGCGAGCTGGGCTCCACCGGACGCGTACTGCTGCGCAAGTCGGGCACCGAGCCGCTGGTGCGGGTCATGGTCGAGGCGGCCGACATCGAGCAGGCCCGGGCGATCGCCGAGCGGCTGGCCGATGTGGTGAAGTCCGCGCTGGGCTAGAGGGCGTCCGGCCGATGCCTGCGGCGTCGCGGGGTCAGCCGCCGGACGGGTCCGTGGCGAGGGCCGTCCGGCGGCGGTGGGCGGCCCACAGGGCCTTCTGGACCAGCAGGGTCAGCGTTCCCGCGACCACGATTCCGCCCAGGTTCGCCAGCAGCTGGGCCGTGGAGCCGGACATCTGGTGGTAGTCGCTGTAGCTGAACGCCACCGCCGCGTTGGCCGCGGCCGGCACGGTCGTCACCGAGATGGCGACGCCGATCAGCGCCCCGGACTTCGCCGAGGTGAGCGAGAGCGTCCCGGCGATCCCGGCCAGGAACGCCACCACGAACGACATCGCGTCCGGCTTCCAGATGAACGCCGTGTTGGGGCGGTCGGCCTCGATCATCGAGCGGGTGAACAGCCCGGAGGCGTCCATCAGCCAGGCGAACCCGGCCGTCAGCACCATCGCCGCGGCGAAGCCGCCGATCAGCGCGTACAGGGAACGCAGCGCCAGCCGTGGCGCGCGCTGCACCAGAGCCGTGGAGATCCCGGCCAGCGGGCCGAACTCCGGGCCGACCGCCATCGCGCCCACGATCAGGATCGCGTTGTCGAGCATCACACCGCAGGCGGCGAGCATCGTCGCGACGGTGAGGAACGCCACGTACGTGACGCTGAACGTCGACTCCTCGTGGGTGGCCTCCGTCAGCTCCTCCCACAGCACCGCGTCCGCGCCCTCGCCCGGCGCGGCCTCCTCGGCCCGGTCGGCGTGCGCGGAGAGCGTCAGGTCCATGTTCTCGACGGTGATCGAACCGGACTTGTCGATCCCGAGGCGGCGCAGCGCGGAGATCAGCCCGTCGCCCGCCTCACGGGCCACGTCGCACAGGATCATGTCGCCCGCCGGGTCGCGGGCGGCTCCGGTCAGCACGACGAGATGTGTCGTGCCGAGGGTGTTGTCCACCAGGTGCAGCACCTCGTCCGTACGGTCGGCGGGGACGATCAGGCGCAGATGCAGCACGTGGGGACTCCCGGAGGGCTCGCAGGCTCAGAGCTTGCGCAGGGACAGCCGCTGGACCTTGTGGTCCGGGCCCTTGCGCAGCACCAGGGTGGCACGGCCCCGGGTGGGTGCGACGTTCTCCACCAGATTGGGCTTGTTGATGGTCCGCCACATCGTCGCCGCGTACTCCATGGCCTCTTCCTCGGAGACCTGGGTGTACTTGCGGAAGTACGAGGACGGGTCCTGGAACGCGGTGTCGCGCAGCTTGCGGAAGCGGTTGAGGTACCAGGTCTCGATGTCCTCGGTGCGCGCGTCCACGTACACGCTGAAGTCGAAGTAGTCGGCGAGACCGACCCTGGTCCGGCCGTCGCTGCCGGGCATCGCGGGCTGGAGCACGTTCAGCCCCTCGACGATCAGGATGTCGGGGCGGGCCACGGTGAGCCGCTGGTCCGGCACGATGTCGTAGATCAGGTGTGAGTAGACGGGTGCGGTCACCTCGTCCTTGCCGGCCTTGATGTCGGCGACGAACCGGGTCAGGGCGCGCCGGTCGTACGACTCGGGGAACCCCTTGCGCGACATCAGCCCGCGGGCCCGGAGCTCCTTCATCGGCAGCAGGAACCCGTCCGTGGTCACCAGCTCGACGCGCGGATGCTCGGGCCACCGGGCCAGCAGGGCCTGGAGGATGCGCGCGGTGGTGGACTTGCCGACCGCGACACTGCCCGCGACGCCTATGACGAACGGCGTGCCGCGCTGTGCGCCGTGGCCGTTGCCCGCGTCCCCGAGGAAGGTGTTCAGGGCGCCGCGCAGGCCCGAGGTGGCCTGGACGTAGAGGTTGAGGAGCCGGGAGAGCGGCAGGTAGACGTCCCGCACCTCGTCGAGGTCGATGACGTCCCCGAGTCCGCGCAGCCGCTCCACCTCGTCGGCGGTCAGCGGCAGCGGAGTCTTGTCGCGCAGCGCGCTCCACTCGGCGCGGGACAGATCGACGTACGGCGTCGCCGCGTGCTCGGCGCGTCGGTGGGTGCTCCGTGGCGGCGAAGTGATCACGGGTTCATTGTCGCGGGAGTTCTGCCGCAGTGGGGGGTGGGCTCGGTCACGTGGGGTGGGGCGGAATCGGCGCCGGCCGGTGGCGACGTCATGGTGCACCCGGGGCCGTGCGCCGCCGTCGGCGGGTCCGGTGTCCGCCCTCCCCCCGCGGCGGACACCGACCCCGGTCCACGGCCCCGCAGGGATCAGGGCTTCTCGCCCTCGGCGTCGACGACGGCGGCCTCGACCCGGGCGTCGCTCGTCAGGATCTGCCCCTTCTCGAACCTGAACACCGGGCCCTTGGCCCCGTCGACGGCGAGCTTGTACGTGTGGTCCTCGGTGACCACGGCACGCGTCCCGAGGTAGCCGAAGTCGTGCGGGTCGAGCAGGATCTCCCGCTGTTCGCGCCGGTCGTCCTCCTTCCGGGTGATGGCGATGGCCTCGCGCCCGGCCGCGTCCTTCACCAGGTGGCCGGTGACGCGCACACCGGGGACGGTGGCCATGGCCCGGTAGATCCGGGCGAGGGCGGCCGGGGCGATCGGGTACGCCTCGGCCATCAGCCCGATCGCGCGGAAGCTGTGCTGCGCCTCGCGCTCGGGCGGGTTCCCGGCCGTGTGACCGGTCGGGTAGAGGGAGCGGAGTTTCGCCAGCAGCCGCGCCGGGTCGTCGGGCAGCGCGTTCGCGGCCCGGTGGACCTCGCGGGCGGTGCGGTAGTCGGAGTCCTTGCCCTTCGCGGCCGCGGCCGCGTTGTCGTACGGCACCCAGTCGGCGTCGTACGTGACGGGGCCGAGGGACGAGCCGTTCCCGTTGCCCTGCGAGGCCACCTGCGCGGTCCTGGTGTAGATCCACTGGTCGTCGCGCGGCTCCGGTCCGGCCGACTGCTTCTCCAGTGCGTCGGCGGCCCGGTTCAGCACCTCGGCCGGGCTGTCCAGCCGCAGGGTTCTGGTGGTCGACGCGGGGGCGGAGCGGGAGGGTGCGGCGGCGTCCCCGAGCCGGGTGCCGAGCACCGCCGCGACGGTGATCGCCGCGGCCGCGCCGACCACGGCGAGCCGCCGGCCGGCGCGCAGCCGGCGGACCCGGCGGCCCGGGGCCGCGGCCTCGGTGAGCCGCCGCCGGCCGGGGGCGAGCGTCGCGCGGTCCGGAACGGGTGCGCCGGCGCGGAGCCCGCGCAGCTCGGTCATTTCGTCCATGACGGGCTCAGCTCCATGGCGTCGGGAGTGAACGAGGGGTCGGTGCTGAGGGCCGCGCGGACCCTGCGGCGGGCGCGATTGAGCCGGGACCGTACGGTGCCGAGCGGGATGCCCAGTGCCTGGGCGACCTCCTGGTACCCGAGATCGGCCCAGGCGACGAGCAGCAGTACATGGCGGTCGCCGGGGGAGAGCGCGGCGAGCGCCGCCGCCAGCGGTGCCCGGGCGGCGATCCGGTCGTCGCAACGGTCGCTCCAGGACGCGGCCACCGGGTCCTGCCCGGTACGGGCCAGGGCCCGCAGCCCGCGCTCCTCGCTGCGCCGGTGCTTGCCGATGAGGTTCGCCGCGATCCCGTACAGCCAGGGGCGGGCGCTGCGCCGGGAGCGGTCGAAGCGGCGCCGGGTGCGGAAGGCGATGAGGAAGGTGTCCGCCGTGATGTCGTCCGCCGCGCCCTCCCCGAGGCGGCGGGCGGCATAGCGGTGGATGTCCGGGGCGTGACGGTCGTAGAGCCCGGCGAAGATCTCGGGTTCCTCCAGCGACTGCGCGATGACCTCGGCATCGTCGTCGGGGCTGGCCGGCGGTCCGGTCACATCGGCTCCTGGGGCTTGTCCGGTGGGCGGGTCACCCCTTGTTCCCCGCAGGGGCCGGAAAGGTTCACAGGGTAGGCGGAGCGGTGCGGGTGCCCGGATCCGTCACGCCGCCCCGCCCCTTCGCCGGCCCCCGTGCCTCTCCCGCGGGCTGTCGAGCGCAGGAACGGGTACGGGCCGGAGACAGGGCCTGCTGGCCCCCATCGGGCGGCCGGGCCCCGGGCCCGGCCGCCCGCCGCACGCACCACGCCGTCCTCCCCGCCGCCCTGTTCGCCTTCTGCGACGATGCGGAGAAGAAGGGGGATTGGCCAAGAAGGGAACGGTATGTGCGGAATCGTCGGTTACGTCGGTGGGCAGTCGGCGCAGGACGTCGTCGTCGCGGGGCTCAAGCGCCTTGAGTACCGGGGTTACGACTCGGCGGGCATCGCGGTCCTCGCGGACGGCGGCCTGGCCGCGGCGAAGCGGGCCGGCAAGCTCGTCAATCTGGAGAAGGCGCTGGCCGAGACACCTCTCCCGGCCGGGACCACCGGGATCGGGCACACCCGCTGGGCCACCCACGGCGCCCCCACCGACGCCAACGCCCACCCGCACCTGGACAACGCGGGCCGGGTCGCCGTCGTGCACAACGGGATCATCGAGAACTTCGCCGCGCTGCGCGCCGAACTCGACGAGCGCGGCCACGACCTGGCCTCCGAGACCGACACCGAGGTCGTCGCCCATCTGCTCGCCGAGGCGTTCTCCTCCTGCGCCGACCCGGCGGAGGCGATGCGGCAGGTCTGCCGCCGGCTGGAGGGCGCCTTCACTCTCGTCGCCGTGCACGCGGACGCGCCCGGCACGGTGGTCGGAGCCCGGCGCAACTCACCGCTCGTGGTGGGGGTGGGGGAGACCGAGTCGTTCCTGGCCTCCGACGTCGCCGCGTTCATCGCGCACACCCGCTCCGCGATCGAACTGGGCCAGGACCAGGTGGTCGAGCTGCGAAGGGAGGGCGTCACCGTCACCGACTTCGACGGACGGCCCGCCGAGGTCCGCAAGTACCACGTGGACTGGGACGTCTCCGCCGCCGAGAAGGGCGGCCACGACTACTTCATGCTCAAGGAGATCGCCGAGCAGCCGAAGGCCGTCGCCGACACCCTCCTCGGACGGATCGACGGCGCGGGCTCGCTCCGCCTCGACGAGGTCCGCATCCCGCCGCACGAGCTGCGGGAGGTCGACAAGGTCGTCATCGTCGCCTGCGGCACCGCGTTCCACTCCGGGATGATCGCCAAGTACGCCATCGAGCACTGGACCCGCATCCCCTGCGAGACCGAGCTGGCCAGCGAGTTCCGCTACCGCGACCCGATCCTCGACCACCGCACCCTGGTCGTCGCGATCTCGCAGTCCGGCGAGACGATGGACACCCTGATGGCCCTGCGGCACGCCCGCGAACAGGGCGCCAAGGTCCTCGCCATCTGCAACACGAACGGCTCCACCATCCCCCGGGAGTCCGACGCCGTGCTCTACACGCACGCCGGTCCCGAGGTCGCCGTCGCCTCCACCAAGGCCTTCCTCACCCAGCTGGTCGCCTGCTACCTCGTCGCCCTGTACCTCGGGCAGATCAGGGGCACGAAGTGGGGCGACGAGATCCGCACCGTCATCCGCCAGCTCTCCGAGATCTCCGGCGCGGTCGAACAGGTCCTGGAGACCATGGAGCCGGTGCGCGAACTCGCCCGCTCCCTCGCCGGTCACGACACCGTGCTCTTCCTGGGCCGCCACGTCGGCTACCCCGTGGCCCTGGAAGGCGCGTTGAAGCTCAAGGAGCTCGCGTACATGCACGCCGAGGGCTTCGCCGCCGGTGAGCTCAAGCACGGCCCGATCGCGCTCATCGAGGACGGCGTCCCGGTCGTCGTGGTGGTCCCGTCGCCGCGCGGCCGGTCGCTGCTGCACGACAAGATCGTGTCGAACATCCAGGAGATCAGGGCCCGCGGCGCCCGTACCGTCGTCATCGCCGAAGAGGGCGACGAGGCGGTCGTCCCGTACGCCGACCACCTGATCCGGATCCCCATTACGCCTACGCTGCTCCAGCCGCTGGTGTCGACGGTGCCGCTCCAGGTCTTCGCCTGCGAACTGGCCACGGCCCGCGGCAACGATGTGGACCAGCCACGCAATCTGGCGAAGTCCGTGACCGTGGAGTAGCGAGGGATGAGGGGACGCGCGTGATCATCGGGGTCGGGATCGACGTGGCCGAGATCGAACGGTTCGACGCGGCGCTGGAGCGTACGCCGCAGATGGCCGAACGGCTCTTCGTGGAACGGGAGTTGCTGCTGCCCAGCGGTGAGCGGCGGGGCATCGCCTCGCTCGCCGCCAGGTTCGCCGCCAAGGAGGCCCTCGCGAAGGCGCTCGGCGCGCCCGCCGGACTGCTCTGGACGGACGCCGAGGTGTACGTCGAGGACAGCGGGCAGCCCCGGCTGCGGGTCGCCGGCACCGTCGCCGCCCGCGCCGCCGAGCTGGGCGTACGGCACTGGCACGTGTCGCTCAGCCATGACGCGGGGGTGGCGTCGGCCGTGGTGATCGCGGAGGGTTGAGCACATGCGTAACGCCTACAGCGTCCAGACCGTACGGGCCGCCGAACGGGCCCTGATGGCCCGGCTCCCCGAGGGCGCGCTGATGCAGCGCGCCGCCGCCGGACTCGCGGCGGCCTGTGCCGACGTGCTGCGGCGGCGCGGCCGGGTCTACGGCTCACGGGTCGTCCTCCTCGTCGGCAGCGGCGACAACGGGGGCGACGCGCTGTACGCGGGCGCCCGGCTCGCCCGTCGCGGCGCCGGAGTGCGCGCCGTGCTCACCGCGCCCGGCCGCGCCCACCCGGGCGGCCTGGCGGCCCTGCTCGCGGCCGGCGGGCGGGTCGCGGAGGGGGCGCGGGGCACGGATGCCTGGGGCGGCCACATCGACCTCGTCGTGGACGGGATCACCGGCATCGGCGGCCGCGGCGGGCTGCGGCCGGACGCCGCCGAGCTGGTGCGGGCCTTCGCGGCGACCGGCGCGCCGCTGATCGCCGTCGACCTGCCCAGCGGGGTCGAGGCCGACACCGGCGAGGTGCTCGGCGAGGCGGTGCGCGCCGACGCGACCGTCACCTTCGGCACGTACAAGCCGGGCCTGCTCATCGACCCGGCCGCCGAACGGGCGGGCGCGCTGCACCTCGTCGACATCGGGCTCGGACCCGAGCTTCCCGCCGTGCCCGAGCTGGAGGTGCTCCAGTACGCGGACGTCGCCGCGCTGCTGCCGGTCCCCGGCGCGGAGAGCGACAAGTACCGGCGCGGGGTCGTCGGCATCGTCGCCGGGTCCGCGCGCTACCCGGGGGCGGCGGTGCTGGCCGTCTCCGGGGCGCTGCGGGGCGGCGCGGGGGCCGTGCGGTACGTCGGTCCGGGCGCCGGAGCGGTGATCGCCCGCCATCCGGAGACGCTGGTCCACGCGGGGCCGCCGTCGAAGGCGGGGCGGGTGCAGGCGTGGGTCGTCGGGCCCGGACTCGGTGACGGAGCGGAGGCCGCCGAGGCGGTCCGCGACGTGCTGGCGGCAGAGGTCGCGGTGCTCGTGGACGCGGACGGGCTGCGCCTGCTGGACGCCGGTGTCCTGCGCGAGCGCACCGCGCCGACCGTCCTGACCCCGCACGCCGGTGAGGCCGCCGCGCTGCTCGGCGTGCCGCGCGAGGAGGTCGAGGCGGGGCGGCTCGCCGCCGTACGGGAGCTGGCCGCCCGCTACCGGGCCACCGTGCTGCTCAAGGGGTCGACGACCCTGATCGCCACCGACGACCCGGACACCCCCGTACGGGTCAATCCGACCGGCACCTCCTGGCTGGCCACGGCCGGCAGCGGCGATGTCCTGTCCGGGCTGACCGGCTCCCTGCTCGCCGCGGGCCTCGCCCCGCGCGACGCCGCGTCGGCCGGTGCCCATCTGCACGGACTCGCCGCCCGGCACGCCTCCGACGGCGCGCCCGTCGCCGCGCAGGACGTCGCGGAGGCGATCGGTGCGGCGTGGCGGGACGTACGGGCCTGAGTGATCCTGGGTGCAGCCGGCACCGACCGCAGCCGACAGGAGGGCCGACCGTGGGCAGCAGCAGCGACGTACGCGTACGCCGGGTGTACGAGCCGAAGGAGGACGCCGACGGCACCCGCGTCCTGGTCGACCGGCTCTGGCCGCGCGGCGAGTCCAAGGAGAGGGCCGCGATCGACAAGTGGCTCAAGGACATCACCCCGTCGAACGAGCTCCGTGACTGGTACCACGAGGACCGCACCGCCATCCGCTACGACGAGTTCGTCGACCGCTACCGCGCCGAACTGACCGACCCCGTCCACACGGCGGCCGTGCGGGAACTGGTCGAACTCGTCCGGGAGGGCGGCCCGGTGACGCTGATCACGGCGGTCAAGGACGTACCCCACAGCCATGTCCCGGTCATCGTCGACCATCTGGAACACGAGCTGCGCGACCACTGAGGGACGGCCGGGTGACCTGCCGCCCGAGGGCCCTGCCGGGCACCTCTGAGAGACTGGGCGCGATGAACGAGACAGCGTCCTTGAGAGCCCGTGCCGAGATCGACCTCGACGCGCTGCGCGCCAACGTGCGTGTGCTGCGCGCGCGGGCGGCGGGCGCGCAACTCATGGCCGTCGTCAAGTCCGACGCTTACGGGCACGGGGCGGTGCCCTGCGCCCGCGCCGCGCTGGAGGCCGGGGCGACCTGGCTGGGCACCGCGACCCCGCAGGAGGCGCTCGCCCTGCGGGCCGCCGGACTCGGCGGCCGGGTGATGTGCTGGCTGTGGACCCCGGGCGGTCCCTGGCGCGAGGCGATCGAGGCCGACATCGATGTGTCGGTGAGCGGGATGTGGGCGCTGCGCGAGGTGGTCGCCGCGGCCGCGGAGGCGGGCGTCCCGGCCCGGATCCAGCTCAAGGCCGACACCGGCCTCGGGCGCAACGGCTGCCAGCCCGCCGACTGGCCGGAGCTGGTCGCCGCCGCCCGTGCCGCCGAGGCCGGGGGCACCGTCCGGATCACCGGCCTGTGGTCCCACTTCGCCTGCGCCGACGAGCCCGGCCACCCCTCCATCGCCGCCCAGCTGGCCGTGTTCCGGGACATGGTGGAGCACGCCGAGAAGGCGGGCGTCGAGCCCGAGGTGCGCCACATGGCGAACTCCCCGGCGACGCTGACGATCCCCGAGGCCCACTTCGACCTGGTGCGGACCGGGATCGCGATGTACGGCATCTCGCCCAGCCCCGAGCTGGGCACCCCGGCCGACTTCGGGCTCCGCCCGGTCATGCGGCTGGTCGCGTCGGTCGCCCTGGTCAAGCAGGTGCCGGCCGGTCACGGGATCAGCTACGGCCACCACTACACGACCTCCGCCGAGACCACGCTGGGCCTGGTGCCGGTCGGCTACGCGGACGGCATCCCGCGCCACGCCTCCGGCCGGGCGCCGGTCCTGGTCGGCGGCGTCGTCCGGCGGATCGCCGGCCGGGTGGCCATGGACCAGTTCGTCGTCGATCTCGGCGGCGACCGGATCGAGGTGGGCAGCGAGGCGGTGCTCTTCGGCCCGGGGGACCGGGGCGAGCCGACCGCCGAGGACTGGGCGCAGGCCGCCGACACGATCGCGTACGAGATCGTCACCCGGATCGGCGCCCGCGTACCGCGCCTGCATCTGCACGCCACCCCGGCCGAGTCCTGACCGATCGATCGCCGCTGACCAGGCACGATCGGATCACGACCGGGACGGACCGGCCCTGACCTGACGGATACGACCGACGAGGAGCGCGGCACGGTGAGCGAGATCGGTGCGGGGGACGCTGTGACGACGGCTGCTGCGGCGGTCGGCTGGCGCCGGGCAGGTCTCGCCGGCGCCGCCATAGGCGTGATCGCGGCGGGGGCGGCGGCCGGTGTCGCGGTCGAGCGGCTCACCGTCGGCCGGGGCATGCGCAGACGGGCCAGGCTGGCGCTGGACGCCACCGGGCCGTACGGCTCGCTGCGCGGGCTGCCGGGCCGGGCCGCGGCGGACGACGGCACCGAGCTGTACTACGAGGTCGACGAGGTCGAACCGGACGGCGGCACGGACACCGCCGACGGCGGCAGCGGCACCGGCTCCCATGCCGCCACGGGCACCGGCACCCGCCGCCGCAGGCTCTTCGGCCGCAAGGCCCCCGCACCGGTCACCGTCGTCTTCAGCCACGGCTACTGCCTCAGCCAGGACTCCTGGCACTTCCAGCGGGCGGCGCTGCGCGGCCTGGTCCGCACCGTCCACTGGGACCAGCGCAGCCACGGCCGCTCCGAGCGGGGCCGGGCCCAGGCGCAGGGCGTCCCCGTCGGCATCGACCAGCTCGGCCGCGATCTGATGGCCGTGATCGAAGCGGCCGCCCCCGAGGGGCGGCTGGTGCTCGTGGGGCACTCGATGGGCGGCATGACGATGATGGCGCTGGCCGACCAGTTCCCCGCGCTGATCCGGGACCGGGTCGCCGCCGTCGCCTTCGTCGGCACGTCGAGCGGGAAGCTCGGCGAGGTCGACTTCGGACTGCCGGTCGCGGGCGTGAACGCGGTGCGCCGGGTGCTGCCCGGGGTGCTCAGGGCGCTCGGCTCCCAGGCCGAGCTGGTGGAACGGGGCCGCCGGGCGACCGCCGATCTGTTCGCCGGGCTGATCAAGCGGTACTCGTTCGGTTCGCGGGACGTCGATCCGGCGGTCGAACGGTTCGCCGAGCGGCTCATCGAGTCCACCCCGATCGACGTGGTCGCCGAGTTCTACCCGGCCTTCACCGAGCACGACAAGAGCGGCGCGCTGCCCGCCTTCCGGGCCGCCCCGGTGCTGATCCTGGCGGGCGACAAGGACCTGGTGACGCCCAGCTCGCACAGCGAGACCATCGCGGACCAGCTCCCGGACGCGGAGCTGGTCATCGTCCCGGACGCCGGCCACCTGGTGATGCTGGAGCACCCCGAGACGGTCACGGACCGGCTGGCGGACCTGCTGGTACGCGTCGGTGCCGTGCCGGCAACGGCTAACGTTGGCGGACATGGAAGCACCGCACAACAGCCCGGCGACTGAGCTCGCCGAGGGCGCCGCGTCCGACGCCGTCACCCTGAACCTGGCCGTCGAGTCCCCCGAGCAGATGCAGGCGCTCGGCCGCCGGCTCGCCGGGATCCTGCTCCCCGGCGACCTCGTGATGCTCACCGGAGAGCTGGGCGCCGGGAAGACGACGCTGACCCGGGGCCTCGGTGAGGGCCTCGGCGTGCGCGGCGCGGTCACCTCCCCCACCTTCGTGATCGCCCGTGTCCACCCCTCGCTGACCGGCGGCCCGGCCCTGGTGCACGTGGACGCGTACCGCCTGGGCGGCGGGCTCGACGAGATGGAGGACCTGGACCTCGACGTGTCGCTGCCGGAGTCGGTGGTGGTCGTGGAGTGGGGCGACGGCAAGGTCGAGGAGCTGTCCGAGGACCGGCTCCAGGTGGTGATCGACCGCGCGGTCGGCGACACGGACGACGAGCGGCGCGAGGTGACGCTGATCGGGATCGGCGCGCGCTGGGCGGGGCTGCGCGAGTTCTAGGGCCTCTTGTCCGGATCATGCCGGGCTCGCGGTGCCCGGTGCCGCGCCCCGCCGTGTCGTCGTCGGTCACCGACGACCCGCGTCGGCTTCCTCCCATGCCCCGCGACGCGCGACGCCGGGCCCCGCTCCCGGATCCGGCCTGATCCGAACGGAGGACCCCGGGCCGTGTCCGGCGGATCCGGGCGGGGCCGGATTCCGACAGGCTGTCGGCAAATTGTTGCGCCGGGCGGCACGGGCGTGGTCACATGGATGACGAGAGCGGGTTAGGCCTGCCTAACCACGCCTTCCACCGGAGCCTCAGGAGGCATCCATGACGACGTCCGCCGAACGTGAAGTGCCGCCGCCGCCATCGATGAGAGACCTGCTGGCGGCCTGTGCCGCGGCCACGGCGGTCTCCACGCCGCCACCGTCCGCGGACCGGGACGACGAAGCCCCGGCCGCCGCTCCCGTACCCCGTCCCGGGGCCGGTCTCGAACGACGGGCGGGGTGACCCGGCAGGCCGGGTGAGCCGCCGGGCGGGGCGTCCTACGGGACGACGACCACCTTCGTGCCCACCATCGCGAAGTCCCACATGGCGTCCCCGTCGGCCCGGGACATCCGCACGCCACCCGTCTTCAGCGTCGGGTCCGGGCTCTCCATCGAGCCGTCCACCGCCGCGCTGAACCCGATGGCCACGTTGTCCACCACCGCGAACCGGACCACGTGCTCGATCATCACGCCGTCCGAGCCCTTGGTGGGGGCTCCCGAGCGCGGGGTGTTCACCTTGTAGGTGCCGGGGAGCGGATTCAGCGCGCTCGGCATGACCTCGAAGGTCCGGTCCACCTCCCCGTCCTCGTCGACGAGCCACACGTGGCGGTCCTCCAGCGCGTACACGACCCGCTTCCCGGTGCCGGAGCCCTTGGGGAGCGGGGCCGGGCGCGACTTCTCCTTCGGCTTCGCATGCTCCGTGGCGGTGGCGGAAGCCTTCGGTTTGGGGGCCGCGAGGTTGTCGGGAGCGTTCGCCGATGCCTGGAAGGCCAGGACGCCGACGGCGACGAGTGCCGCCGCAGTGAGCCCGGCCACGATTCCCGAGCTGCCCCTAGACACCGTGCGCGCCCCTTTCGCTTCCGCATGTCGTACAAGCGTTTAGCGTGTACGTCGTACCCGCCGTGTGCACGGTGACGGTAGCAGCCGGGGCCGGTCGGGCCGGGACGCCGTACGGGGCGCCGTACCCCCGTCGGCGGAGCCGTAGGCTGTTTGCGTGCTCTTGCTCGCCGTGGATACCGCCACCCCCGCCGTCACCGTCGCCCTGCACGACGGGACCTCCGTCGTCGCCGAGTCCGGGCAGGTCGACGCCCGAAGGCACGGGGAGCTGCTGCTGCCCGCCGTCGACCGGGTGCTCGCCGAGGCCGGGGTGAGACTCGACGCCGTGACCGGCGTGGTCGTCGGCGTCGGCCCCGGACCGTACACCGGGCTCCGGGTCGGTCTGGTCACCGCCGCGACCTTCGGCTCCGCCCTCTCCGTCCCCGTGCACGGGCTGTGCACCCTGGACGGCCTCGCGTACGCCGCGGGCCGGGCCGGGCTGGAGGGCCCGTTCGCCGTCGCGACGGACGCCCGCCGCAAGGAGGTCTACTGGGCGAGATACGAAGACCCGCGCACCCGGGTCGCCGGGCCCGCCGTCGACCGGCCCGCCGACATCGCCGAACGGCTCGCCGGGCTTCCCGTCGTCGGAGCGGGCGCGGTGCTCTACCCCGAGGCGTTCCCGGATGCCCGGGGACCCGAGCACGTCGGCGCCGGAGCGCTGGCCGCCCTCGCCGCCGAGCGGCTCGCCGCGGGCGCGGAACTGCTGCCGCCGCAGCCGCTCTACCTCCGCAGGCCCGACGCCCAGGTGCCGAAGAACTACAAGGTGGTCACTCCGAAGTGACGACCACGACTGCCGTTCTGCGCGAGATGCGCTGGTGGGACATCGATCCGGTGCTGGAGCTCGAACACGAGCTGTTCCCGGACGACGCCTGGTCGGCCGGCATGTTCTGGTCCGAGCTGGCGCACTCCCGCGGCCCCCGGGCCACCCGCCGCTATGTCGTCGCCGAGGACCCCGTCACCGGCCGGATCGTCGGCTACGCGGGCCTCGCCGCGGCCGGCGACCTCGCCGACGTACAGACGATCGGGGTCACCCGCGACCACTGGGGCGGCGGCCTCGGCTCGGTGCTCCTGACCGACCTGCTGAAGCACGCCACGGCCTTCGAGTGCGCCGAGGTGCTCCTCGAAGTCCGCGTCGACAACACCCGGGCCCAGAAGCTGTACGAACGCTTCGGCTTCGAACCGATCGGCTTCCGACGCGGCTACTACCAGCCGGGCAACATCGACGCACTCGTGATGCGCCTCCACGTACAGGAACACGTGCGAGAGCACGTACAGGGAACAGAGACTGACTGATGGCTGACGAACCGCTCGTACTCGGCATCGAGACCTCCTGCGACGAGACCGGCGTCGGCATCGTCCGGGGCACCACCCTGCTCGCCGACGCCGTCGCGTCCAGCGTCGACACCCACGCCCGCTTCGGCGGAGTCGTCCCGGAGATCGCCTCCCGCGCCCATCTGGAGGCGATGGTCCCCACCATCGAGCGCGCCCTGAAGGACGCCGGGATCAGCGCCCGCGACCTCGACGGCATCTCGGTCACCGCGGGCCCCGGCCTCGCGGGCGCGCTGCTGGTCGGCGTGTCGGCGGCGAAGGCGTACGCGTACGCGCTGAACAAGCCGCTCTACGGGGTGAACCACCTCGCCTCGCACATCTGCGTGGACCAGCTGGAGCACGGCCCGCTGCCCGAGCCGACGATGGCGCTGCTGGTCAGCGGCGGCCACTCCTCGCTGCTGCTCGCGCCGGACATCACCAACGACGTACGGCCGCTCGGCGCGACCATCGACGACGCGGCCGGCGAGGCCTTCGACAAGATCGCCCGGGTGCTGGACCTGGGCTTCCCCGGCGGCCCGGTCATCGACCGGCTGGCGAGGGAGGGCGACCCGGCCGCGATCGCGTTCCCGCGCGGACTCACCGGTTCGCGCGATGCCGCCTACGACTTCTCCTTCTCCGGCCTGAAGACCTCGGTGGCCCGCTGGATCGAGGCCAGGCGCGCGGCGGGCGAGGAGGTGCCGGTACGGGACGTGGCGGCGTCCTTCCAGGAGGCCGTGGTCGACGTGCTCACCCGCAAGGCCGTCCGGGCCTGCAAGGACGAGGGCGTCGACCACCTGATGATCGGCGGCGGGGTCGCGGCCAACTCGCGGCTGCGGGCGCTGGCCGAGGAGCGGTGCGAGCGGGCCGGCATCCGGCTGCGGGTGCCGCGCCCCGGGCTGTGCACCGACAACGGCGCGATGGTCGCGGCGCTGGGCGCGGAGATGGTCGCCCGCAACCGGCCCGCCTCGGACCTGGAGCTGTCCGCGGACTCCTCGCTGCCGGTCACCGACACCCACGTACCGGGCGCCCACGCGCACACCCACGACCACGACCACGTGCACGAGATCAGCAAGGACAACCTCTACTCATGAGCGGTACGACCGTCGCGCTGATGTGGGAGGCCCGTGCCGTGGCCGGCCGGGGCGCCGAACTCCTGGAGTGGGCGCGGGCCCGTTCGGCGGAGCAGGCCCGCGAGCCGCTCCGCCGCGAGCTGCTGCGCGCCCCGCAGGACCGGGTCCTGGTCATCACCTGGTGGGAGGGCGCCTACGGTGACGAGCTGCCCGAACTCCCCGAGCCGGACGCCGGGCTGATCACCCGTCCGGTGCACCGCTGGCGCTTCGAGTCGCTGGGGGACTTCGGACCCGCCGGGGGCTGATCGCCGGGGGACTCCCGGCCTGCCGGGGGCCGACCGGTCCCTCAGCCGGTGCCGGACCCCCGGCCCAGCAGACCCCGGATGATCGCGTCGAGTTCGTCCGTCACGTCGTAGTCGGCGGCGTACGCGCGCCAGTCGTCCTTGATCGCGGCGAGCCGGGGCAGCGCCGCCGTGTCCTGATCGGTCACCATCTCGGGGAAGAAGCGCCTGCTCGGCGGGGTCTGCGCGCGGCGTTCGACCGCCCGGCGGAATATCAGGTCGCCGTAGACGTAACTCCAGATCGTCCGGTACGCGCGTACCGCCTGGGCCGGGGAGAGGCCGCAGGCGAGCGCCGAGTCGATGATCTCCTCGACCATCCACAGCGCGTTCTTGTCGGTCAGCTCGCCCAGCGCCAGGATGTCCAGCACCCACGGGACCCGCTCCAGGATGCCGTGCATGTGCACGGCCACGGCCAGCAGCCGCTCGCGCGGGTCCTCGGGCAGTTCGGGGCGGGGGAAGGCGGCCGCGGTGCCCGACAGGGTGAGCATCAGCAGCTCGTCCTTGTCCTGCACGTAGTGGTAGAGCGCCATCGGCGTGGAGCCGAGCTCCTTCGCCACCCGCCGCATGCTCAGGGCGTCCACGCCCTCTTCCTCGATGATGCGGCGCGCGATGGAGACCATCGCCTCCGGGTCGAGCCTGCGCGGCCGCCCCACGGATCGTTTGGCAGGAGCCCGGTTCGCAGCCGGTGCCTGCTTCTTCTCTGTCCCTGACACCTGGACATTGTCTCGCGTGCCGCCCTGCCCGTGCCTTCCGGGGCCCTCCCGCGGCTAATTTCTATATGCGTACAATAATTATCGACCGGATGATCGCGGAGGAAGGGAAAGTCGTGGACGAACAGTCACGGCACACGCGTTGGCTGCTGGTGGTGGCCCTCGCCGTGCAGTTCATGGTGGCGTTGGACATGTCGGTGGTGAACGTCGCGCTGCCGGACATGCGAAGCGATCTGGGCTTCACGCCCCAGGGGCTGCTCTGGGTGGTGAACGCCTACGCGCTGGCCTTCGGCGGGCTGCTGATGCTCGGTGGACGGCTCGCCGATCTGCTCGGCAGCCGCCGGGTCCTGATGGTGGGCCTGGTGCTCTTCGGCGTGGCGAGCCTGGTCGGCGGGCTGGCCGGTTCGCCCGGCACCCTGATCGCGGCGCGGGCGGTGCAGGGGGTCGGGGCCGCCGCGCTCGCGCCGGTCGCCTTCGCGCTGATCGCCCTGGCCTTCCCGGCCGGTCCGGCCCGCTCCCGGGCCCTGGGGATGTGGGGCATGGCGGGCGCGGCGGGCGGCGCGGTCGGCGTGCTCGCGGGCGGGATGCTCACCGACGCGGCGGGCTGGCGCGCGGTGATGCTGGTGAACGTGCCGATCGTGGCCTTCGCGCTGGTGGGCGCCGTGCGCGCCGGACTGCCGGGCGACCGGGGCCGAACCGGCGGCCGGCTCGACGTCACGGGAGCGCTGCTGGCCACCACCGGTACGACGCTGCTGGTCCTCGGGATGGTCCGCACCTCGACCGACGCCTGGGGATCCTCCCGGACCCTGGGCACCCTCGGCGCCGCCGTACTGCTGCTGATCGCCTTCGTCGCCGTCGAACTGCGCACCAGCACTCCGCTGCTGCGCCCCGGGCTGCTGAAGGGGCGGCCGGTCCTGGCCGCGAATCTCTTCTGCCTGCTGCTCAGCTCCGGGCAGTTCGCCTCGTTCTACTTCGTCTCGCTCTACATGCAGCAGGTGCTCGGCTACGGGCCGACCGCCGCCGGTGTCTCCTTCCTGCCGTTCACGGCGGGCGTGGTGACCGGCTCGGTCATCGCCACCCGCACGGTCGCGACGTTCGGCACCGGACGGCTGCTCGCGCTCGGCGGCGTCCTGGCCGCGCTCGGCCTCGCCGGATTCGCCGCGACCGCCCGGGCCGACGGCAGCTTCCTGTACTCGATCCTCGGCCCGTCGCTGGTCTGCAGCGTCGGCGTCGGGATGTGCTTCGTACCGCTCGGCACGGCGGCCACGACCGATGTGGCGCCCGACGAGACGGGGATGGCCTCCGGGCTGCTGAACAGCGCCCGCCAGGTGGGCGGCTCGCTGGGGCTCGCGATGCTGGTCACCGTCGCCGCCCGGGTCACCGGCGACGGGCACCGCCCGGCCGACCTTGCGGCCGGGTACTCGGCGGCGTTCTGGGTCTGTGCCGGACTGCTCGTGGTGGCGGCGGCCGCGGCCCTGCTGCTGCTTCCGAAGACCTCGGCGCGGGGCGCCGAGGCCACCGCCGAGGCAGCCGCGGATGCCGTCCCGGATGCCGTTCCGGTGGCCGGTCAGGAAGATTCTCAGAAGAATTTCCAGGGACCTGTCGATCCGGCCCGGGCCCGTTCGACGCAAGGGTGAGAGACGGGGAGAGCCCCCGCCCTCCCGACCGAGGAGTCACCATGCCGCGCTTCATGTCGCTGATCCGCATCGACGAGCAGAACCCCTACGACGAGCCCGACCCCGGGTTCGAGGCCCGGATGGGTGTGCTGTTCGAGGAGATCACCAAGGCCGGCGTCATGCTGGAGACGGCCGGGCTCACCCCGACCTCCCAGGGTTCCAGGGTCACCTGGTCCGGCGGGAAGCTCAGCCAGACCGACGGACCCTTCACCGAGACCAAGGAGGTCGTCGGCGGCTACGCCATCCTCCAGGCCAAGGACATGGCCGAGGCCCTGGAATGGACCCGGCGCTTCCTGCGGATCCACCCGGAGAGCTGGACCGTGACCTCCGAGGTCCGCCGGATCGACGAGGCCACCACGGGCCCCTGACCGGCCCGCTTGCCCCGCCCCGGCGCGGCTGCTGTGATGAGTGATCATGACGGCAGCAAGTCCGGAAGCGGCGGTCGAAGCGGTCTTCAGGATCGAGTCGGCGCGGATCGTCGCAGGTGTCACCCGCATCGTGCGGGACGTCGGCATCGCCGAGGAGCTCGCGCAGGACGCCCTGGTGGCCGCATTGGAACAGTGGCCGGAGTCAGGTGTCCCGGACCGGCCGGGGGCCTGGCTCATGGCCACCGCCAGACACCGCGCGATCGACCTCGTACGCCGCAGGGAGACGTACGCGCGCAAGCTCGCCGAGGTGGGGCGGTCCCTGGCGGACGTGCCGCCGCCCGAGCCCGCCGGGACGGACGACATCGACGACGACCTGCTCCGGCTGATCTTCACCGCCTGCCACCCGGTGCTCTCCACCGAGGCCCGGATCGCCCTCACCCTGCGGCTGCTCGGCGGCCTCACCACCGAGGAGATCGCCCGCGCCTTCCTGGCCCCGGAACCGACCGTCGCCCAGCGCATCGTCCGGGCGAAACGGACCCTGGGCCGCGCGGGCGTCCCCTTCGAGGTGCCCACCGGTCCGGAGCGCGCCGCCCGCCTCGGTTCCGTGCTCGAAGTCATCTACCTGATCTTCAACGAGGGCTACGCGGCCACCACGGGCGACGACTGGCTGCGCCCGGCGCTCTGCGAGGACGCGTTGCGGCTGGCCCGGGTGCTGGCCGGGCTGATGGAGCGGGAGCCCGAGGTCCACGGCCTGGCGGCGCTGCTGGAGCTCCAGGCCTCGCGCACCGTCGCCAGGACCGGGCCGGACGGTGCGCCGGTGCTGCTCGCCGACCAGAACCGGGCCCGCTGGGACCGCCTGCTGATCCGGCGCGGGGTCGCTGCCCTGGAGCGGGCCGTGGCGGCGACCGGTCAGGGGGCCGGGCTCGGTCCGTACACCGTGCAGGCCGCGATCGCCGCCTGTCACGCGCGCGCCGCGACGTACCGGGACACCGACTGGACCACCATCGCCGCCCTCTACGACCGCCTCGCCGCGATCACGCCGTCCCCGGTGGTCGAGCTGAACCGGGCCGTGGCCGTCTCGATGGCGCGCGGCCCGGCCGCCGGCCTCGCCCTGGTCGACGCCCTGGCCGGCGAACCGGCGCTCCGGGACTACCACCTGCTGCCCAGTGTGCGCGGGGACCTGCTGGCCAGGTCGGGACGTACGGACGAGGCCCGGGCGGAGTTCCTGCGGGCGGCCGGGCTGACCCGCAACGAACGGGAACGGGCGATGCTCCTGGAGCGCGCCGGGCATCCGGCCCGCGACGGCCGATGAGTTCCGGCCACCGCACGGGTCCACCCTCCACGGCTTTCCGCACCACCCGGCAGGAGCGGACCATGCGGAAGACCACCACCTTCCTCCGGTTCGGCACCCGGGCGGCGCAAGCGGCGAACTACTGCGTGTCCGTCTTCGGCGGCGACTCGGCAGTGCTCGGGACGACGTACTGCAAGGACGCGGCGCCGGGGCGGGCAGGATCGGTGCTGACCGTTCGGTTCCGGCTGGCCGGCCAGGAGTACGCCGCGCTCAGCGGCGGCCCGCAGTTCCCCTTCACCGAGGCGGTCTCGCTCTGCGTGGACTGTGCCACGCAGGAGGAGGCGGACACCCCGTGGGCCGAGTTCACCGCCGAGGGCGAGGAGGGGCGGTGCGGCCGGCTCAAGGACAAGTACGGCCTGTCCTGGCAGCTCGTGCCCCACGGCTTCGACGAGGTGCTGTCCGACCCGGACCCGGCCAGGGCGGAACGGGCCGTGAAGGCGATGACGGGCATGCGGAAGCTGTACATCGAGGCACTGCGCAACGCCTGAACCGCGCCCGCGCGGTCGGTAGGGTCGTGCCCATGTCTCGCCGAGCACAACTGCCGCCGCCACCACCGCCCGTGGAAATACGTTCCTGGCCCGACCGGGAGGCCATGCTCACCGACCGGGCCGCGGTGCTCGGGGAGTTGGTGAGGGCCCATGTCGCGCCGGGGCGGCTGGCGATGCTCTGGCTGTGGGGCGCGATCTGCGCGCTCGGCTGGCTCCTGGTGGGCACCGCGCTCATCACCTTCGAGGAGTCCTACGACGTCATCAGCGCCGGGGTCGGCGTGATCATCGCCGCCATGGGGGTCGGCTGCATGGTGCCGGCGGTCGTGCTCGTCGTCGTCGGCCTGCGCCGCGACCGCAGGATCCGCCGACTGCTCGACGCCTGGGGCGGGTTGGACCGCGATCCGGCACGCGACGCGGCGCTGCGGATGCCGGGCGCCGGCACCGCCTGGCTGGTGCTGTCCTTCCTGCTGT
The DNA here is from genome assembly GCF_038448545.1 of Streptomyces sp. CLV115. Taxonomy (NCBI): domain Bacteria; kingdom Bacillati; phylum Actinomycetota; class Actinomycetes; order Kitasatosporales; family Streptomycetaceae; genus Streptomyces; species Streptomyces sp. CLV115. Next base: position 26,809 of record NZ_JBCEWQ010000045.1, on the reverse strand, counting down.
GCGCGGTCGGGCTGGTCACCTGCTTCGTGGTCCCGGCGGCCGCCACCGCGGAGCGGGACAGCTACGGCCTGGTCGCCCTGACCATGGGGCTCGGGCTGGTCGCCTGGATCGTCGGACTGATCGGCGTCGTCAAGGCGTTCGCCCACCGCCGCTGGGTGCGGCGGGTGCTGATCGGAGCGCCCGCTCCGGAGCCGCTGATCTCCGTCGGGGGCGGTGCCCACCGCTGACCGCGGACCTATCCTGACGGGACCGGTGAGTCACGCAGGGGGAGGCCGACATGGAGTGGTACTGGTGGGTGCTCATCATCTTCTGGACGGGCGGCTTCGGATGGGTCGTCGACAACGTCCGTACGGCGCTGCGCAATCGGCACACCCGCAAGCTGGAACTGATCGAGGCGGCCCGGCAGGAGCGGCTGGCCCTGGAATCGGCCGGTCGGCCGCCGGAGCCCGTCTGCGGCTGCACGCACCACCTCGCCAAGCACGACAAGCAGGGCAAGTGCCACGAGCGGATCGAGGTGCCGACGGCCTGGGACGAGGCCAAGAAGCCGGTCCGCTTCGAGTCCGGGCAGTGCAACTGCCAGCAGTACGTGGGGCCTGAGCCGCTTTCACAGGTGTACGCCCCGGACCTGACCGACCTCGCCTGACGCCCGCCGGTCAGGCCGGTCCGGCGAGCGGGTGGCCGATCAGCATCGTCGGTGCGCCGGCCACCCGGGTCAGGAAGACCGTCGCGGAGTTGGGCCCCTGGAGCTTCATCCTGCGGCGCAGCTCCTCCGGTTCGACCGCCGAGCCGCGCTTCTTGACGGTCAGTACGCCCACCTTCCGCTCGCGCAGCAGCGCCTTCAGCCTCTTCATGCTGAAGGGCAGCTGGTCGGTGATCTCGTACCCGGAGGTGTACGGGGACTCGTACCGCTCGTCGCCGGTGATGTACGCGATCGTCCCGTCGATCAGCCGGCCGTCGCACCGGGCCACGAGGTCGGCGACCAGATGGGCGCGGATGACGGCGCCGTCCGGTTCGTACAGATAGCGGCCGACCGGGCCGACCGGCGGGGCGGGCAGCGGGGCCGCGGACCACAGGCCGGCCCCGGCCGGGAGCACGGTGGCGCGGAACGAACCGGCCGCGAAGCCCTCGCCGAACCAGAGCACCGCCTCCTTCACGTCGCCGCCGTCCGAGATCCACTCGGCCTCGGCCTGCGCCGGGATCGCCTCGTGCGGGATGCCCGGGGCGATCTTCAGGGCCGCGCGGGGGGCCGCGAGCGCGGCACCGGTCGCCCAGGAGAGCGGCGGGGAGTACGCCTCGGGGTCGAAGATCCGGCCCCTGCCGCCGCGCCGGGCCGGGTCGACGAAGACCGCGTCGTACGGCGAGGTGTCGATGTCGGCGACATCGGCGCACCGCACCTCGATCAGACCGTCCAGGCCCAGCGCGGCGGCGTTGGCGCGGGCCACCTCGGCGGTCAGCGGGTCGCGGTCGACGGCGAGGACGGACACGCCCGCCCGCGCGAGCGCGATCGCGTCGCCCCCGATCCCGCAGCACAGGTCGGCGAGGCTCCGCACCCCGCCCGCCGCGAAACGCCGCGCGCGATGGGTGGCCACCGACGTGCGGGTCGCCTGCTCGACGCCGTTCGGCGTGAAGAACATCCGGTACGCGTCCTCGGCGCCGAACTTCGCCACCGCCCGCTGCCGCAGCCGCGCCTGTCCCAGCGCCGCCGAGACCAGCGGGGCCGGGTGGGAGCGGCGCAGCCGGGTGGCGGTGGCGAGTTCCCGGGAGGGGTCGTACGACCGCAGCTCGGCCAGCAGCCCGGCGCCCTCGGGGGTGAGCAGGGCGTGGAAGGCGGCAATGGGGTCTGCCTCGCCCGAGCTCGGGGGAGGGCCGGGGTCGTCGGACCGGTCGTCGGCGGGCGGGTCGTTCGGGGCGAGAGCGTTCACCCGCCCCATTGTGAGCCAGCCGGGTAGACCGCCGGGCCGGGCGGCGGTGTCGGACCGGGAGGCCGTTCCCGGGCTGGCAGTATGCGGCGCCATGCAGCTTGTACGACAAAACGAAAAAAACACTATGAAGCGGAGCGGATCGGTCATGCCCCGGTCCGGGCACGGCCGGGGCTCCGGCGCGCACCGGCCCGCCTGCGCCGTGCTGGCCGCACTCCTGGTCGCCGCGGTCGGCTCCGGCTGCGCCTCCGGGTCCGGCGGGCAGCCGGGCGACACCGAGCACCGGGACCGGCCGCTGGCCGGGAACCCGGGCTCGAACCCGGAGCTGAGCCCCACCGTGAGCCCCGGCGTCAACCCCGGCGCCGGGCACCCGGGCGGTCCCGGGCGGCGCGCGGGCCGGGACCGGACACCCGGTGGAACCCATGAGAACGCGCAGCTCAGCCCCGCCGTGCGGGCGACGCTCGCCAAGAAGTGGGGGCTGGACAGGACGCCGCTGATCGCACCGCGGCCCCCCGCCGTGAAGCTGCGCGTCACCACCCGCGAGGGGTTCGAGGTGGAGGGGGGCGACGACTCGCTGCCGCCGGTCTTCACCACCGTCCCGACCAAGGACCGGGTCGTCTTCCTGACGATGGACGACGGCTCCGAGAAGGACCCCGAGCTGTTGCGGATGATGGACGAGCTGGACATCCCGTACAGCGCGTTCCTCAGCGACTACGAGGTGAGCGACGACTACGGGTACTTCGGCGAGGCGCAGCGGCTGGGCGTCGGCATCAACAACCACACGCTCAACCACCCCTACCTGCCCGGGCTCTCCTACGCGGAGCAGGAGCGCGAGATCTGCGGCGAGCAGGAGATCATCGAGAAGCGGTTCGGCAAGCGGCCCGCCCTCTTCCGCCCGCCGTACGGCAACTACAACGGGGACACCCTCCGCATCGCGAAGTCCTGCGGGATCAAGGCCGTGCCCCTCTGGAACGCCGAGGCGTTCCCGGACCACATGGAGTGGCGCGAGGAGGACGAGGACCTGCACCCGGGCGACATCATCCTCACCCACTTCCGGGGCCGCGGTGAATGGGACGGCAGCATGACCGACCTGGTCCGGGCCGTCATGAAGACCGTCACGGACCGGGGTTACGCCGTGGCCCGGCTGGAGGACTACGTATGAGAAGGGCGCACCGGCTGCTGGCCGGACTGCTGGTGGCCGGTGCGCTCCTCACCACCACCGGCTGCGCGCAGTCGGTGGATCCGATCGAACGGCTGGGCCGCAAGGCCGCGCAGAAGGTGAGCCGTCCGTCGCGGACGCCGGCGGCGGGCCCGCCCGCGCGGCCGTGCGGAACGGTCCGGCCCGCCCGTACGTTGCCCCCGTGTTGTCCGGACTGTTGTCCGCATCGCGCCCCGGCGGTGACGCCACGACCGTCCGAATTGGCACTCCGCTTGACCGAGTGCTAATCCCGGTCATAGTCTCGGTGCTGGCACTCACCACTGGAGAGTGCCAGCAGTACTGCGCGACTGGCAGGTCCGGCACCCGCGACGACGGATCGACCTGGTCGCCACTCCAAGACTGTTACCCCGTGAGATCTCCGAAGGGGGAGACCGGATCGTGTCGACCGCCAGCACCAAGGTTGCGATCAAGCCGCTTGAGGACCGCATTGTGGTCCAGCCGCTCGACGCCGAGCAGACCACGGCCTCCGGCCTGGTCATTCCGGACACCGCCAAGGAGAAGCCCCAGGAGGGCGTCGTCCTGGCCGTGGGCCCGGGCCGCTTCGAGAACGGCGAGCGCCTTCCGCTCGACGTCAAGACCGGCGACGTCGTGCTGTACAGCAAGTACGGCGGCACCGAGGTGAAGTACAACGGCGAGGAGTACCTCGTCCTCTCGGCCCGCGACGTGCTCGCGATCGTCGAGAAGTAATTCACCCACGTTTGCTTCTGTTCTGCGCCCCTGGCCCCCTGCGAATAACCAGCCGGGCGGTCGGGGGCGCAGTTCGTTCGAGAGGAAAGCTCAGCTCCCATGGCGAAGATCCTGAAGTTCGACGAGGACGCCCGTCGCGCCCTTGAGCGCGGCGTCAACAAGCTTGCCGACACGGTCAAGGTGACGATCGGCCCCAAGGGCCGCAACGTCGTCATCGACAAGAAGTTCGGCGCTCCCACCATCACCAACGACGGTGTCACCATCGCGCGCGAGGTCGAGCTCGACGACCCGTACGAGAACCTCGGTGCCCAGCTGGTGAAGGAGGTGGCGACCAAGACCAACGACGTCGCGGGTGACGGTACGACCACCGCGACCGTGCTGGCCCAGGCGCTCGTCCGCGAGGGTCTGCGCAACGTCGCCGCCGGTGCTTCCCCGGCCGCCCTGAAGAAGGGCATCGACGCCGCGGTCAAGGCCGTGTCCGAGGAGCTCCTCGCGACCGCCCGGCCGATCGACGACAAGACCGACATCGCCGCCGTGGCCGCGCTCTCCGCGCAGGACCCGCAGGTCGGCGAGCTCATCGCGGACGCGATGGACAAGGTCGGCAAGGACGGTGTCATCACCGTCGAGGAGTCCAACACCTTCGGTCTGGACCTCGACTTCACCGAGGGCATGGCCTTCGACAAGGGCTACCTGTCCCCGTACATGGTGACCGACCAGGAGCGTATGGAGGCCGTCCTCGACGACCCGTACATCCTGATCCACCAGGGCAAGATCGGCTCGATCCAGGAGCTGCTCCCGCTGCTGGAGAAGGTCATCCAGGCCGGTGGCTCCAAGCCGCTGCTGATCATCGCCGAGGACGTCGAGGGCGAGGCGCTGTCGACCCTCGTCGTCAACAAGATCCGTGGCACCTTCAACGCCGTCGCGGTGAAGGCCCCGGGCTTCGGCGACCGCCGCAAGGCCATGCTCGGCGACATCGCCACCCTCACCGGTGCGACCGTCATCGCCGAGGAGGTCGGCCTCAAGCTCGACCAGGCCGGTCTGGACGTGCTGGGCACCGCCCGCCGCGTCACCGTCTCCAAGGACGACACCACGATCGTGGACGGCGGCGGCGAGCCCGGCGACGTCAAGGGCCGGGTCAACCAGATCAAGGCCGAGATCGACGTCACCGACTCCGACTGGGACCGCGAGAAGCTCCAGGAGCGCCTCGCGAAGCTGGCCGGCGGCGTGTGCGTGATCCGCGTCGGTGCCGCCACCGAGGTGGAGCTCAAGGAGAAGAAGCACCGTCTGGAGGACGCCATCTCCGCGACCCGCGCCGCGGTCGAGGAGGGCATCGTCTCCGGTGGTGGCTCCGCTCTGGTCCACGCCGTCAAGGTCCTTGAGGGCAACCTCGACAAGACCGGCGACGAGGCCACCGGTGTCGCGGTCGTGCGCCGCGCCGCCGTCGAGCCGCTGCGCTGGATCGCCGAGAACGCCGGCCTTGAGGGCTACGTCATCACCTCGAAGGTCTCCGAGCTCGACAAGGGCCAGGGCTTCAACGCCGCGACCGGCGAGTACGGCGACCTGGTGAAGGCCGGCGTCATCGACCCGGTCAAGGTCACCCGCTCCGCGCTGGAGAACGCCGCGTCCATCGCGTCGCTGCTGCTCACGACCGAGACCCTGGTCGTCGAGAAGCCGGCCGAGGAAGAGGCCGAGGCCGGCCACGGCGGCCACGGTCACTCGCACTGACGCGTAGCCGCTGAGGGCTCCTGGCTCCCGGAGGGCCGACAGCCGAAGAAGGCCCCCTGTCCCACCGCCGAGCGGTGGGACAGGGGGCCTTCCGGTGTTCCGGAGCGCGCTTCAGGCCGAGTGGCTCAGGCTTCCGGAGTGCACCGGGTCCGCGAAGGGCAGGCCGGCCGCGAACCGCTCCAGCTCGTCCAGCGCCTGGTCCGCCATCCGGTGCAGCTCGTCGCCCAGCGAACCCGCGACGTGCGGGGTGAGCAGCACGTTCGGCAGGGTGTACAACGGCGAGTCGGTGGGCGGCAGTTCGGGGTCCGTCACGTCCAGGACCGCCTGGAGGCGCCCGGCCGTCAGCTCGGGGAGCAGCGCGCCCTCGTCGATCAGCGAACCGCGTGCCGTGTTGATCAGCGTCGTCCCGGGCGCCATCGCGGCCAGCTGCGCCGCGCCGATCAGGTGGTGGGTCTCCGGCAGCTGGGGCGCGTGCACCGAGACGACGGAGCTGCTCGCGCACAGCTCGTCGAGGGAGGTGAGCCGTACCCCGAGCCGGGCCGCCTCCGCGTCGTCCACGTACGGGTCGTACAGCAGCACGTCCAGGTCGAAGGGGCGCAGCAGCTCGATCACGCGCCGGCCGATCCGGGAGGCGCCGACGATGCCGACGGTACGGCGGTAGTTGCCGGTCCCGTCGAGTTCCGCGAGCCAGTCGTGGTCGGCGCGCAGCTCGCGGTAGCGGTCCGCGGAGCGCAGTATCCGCTTGCCGGCGAACAGGATCGCGGCGAGGGTGAATTCGGCGACCGGCAGGGCGTTGGCCCCGGCCGCCGATGTGACGGTGATGCCGCGCTCCCAGCAGGCTTCGGTGATGTGGTGCTTCACGGAACCCGCGGCGTGCACCACGGCCCGCAGCCGGGGCGCGGCGGCCAGTACTTCGGCGGTGAGCGGTGTCGCGCCCCAGCAGGTGAACAGCACCTCGGCCTCGGCGAGCGCGGCGGCCACCTCGGGCGTCGGGTCGGCCAGGTCGTGGGCGACGAAGGCCGGGTCGGTACGGGTGAGGGCGGCCAGCCGGGTGCGGTGGCGGTCGGCGAGGAGGCGGTCGGCGATGCCGGGCCCCATCGCGAGCAGGGCCGTCGGCCGGTTGTCAGTGGCGTGGGGCATGGTGGAACTCGTACTCCTCAGGGCTCGCGGTGAGGTCACTTGACGCTGCCGGCGGTCAGTCCGGCCTTCCAGTGCCGCTGCAGCGAGACGAAGGCGACGATCAGGGGGATGACGGCGAGGAGCGACCCGGTGACGACGAGCGGGTAGAAGCTCGGCTCGCCGTGGGTGTTGGTGTTCCAGGAGTACAGACCGAGGCTCAGCGGGAAGAGCTTGCGGTCCGAGAGCATCACGAGGGGGAGGAAGAAGTTGTTCCAGATCGCGGTGAACTGGAAGAGGAAGACCGTCACGAAGCCCGGCATGACCATGCGCAGTCCGATGGACCAGAAGACGCGCAGCTCGCCGGCTCCGTCGATACGGGCGGCCTCCAGGGCCTCGTTCGGTATGTAGCCGGTGCTGAACACCCGGGCGAGATACACGCCGAACGGGTTGACCAGTACCGGGATCAGCACGGACCAGTAGGTGTTGACCAGGCCGGTCTTGGAGGCCAGGAGATACATCGGCAGGGCGAGCGCCGTGGTGGGCACCAGCACGCCCATCAGCACGAGGCCGAACAGCTTCTCCTTGCCCCGGAACTCGTACTTGTCGAAGGCGTATCCCGCGGCGACGCAGATCAGCGAGCAGACGATCGCCCCGCCGCCCGCGTACATGAGGCTGTTGAGGTACCAGCGGAAGTAGATTCCGTCGCCGTAGGAGGCCAGGTTCGACAGGTTCTCGCCGAGGTTGAAGCCCTCGAAGGAGAAGGCGTTGCCCGCGAGCAGACCGCCGGTGTCCTTCGTGGCGGCGGTGACCAGCCAGACGAGGGGGAAGAGCATGTAGACGACGGCGAGCACGAGAAAGCCGTTGACGGCGGTCTTCGACATCCAGCGGCTGCGGGAGGCGGGGGAGTTCATGCTTTCTTGCCCTTCCGGCCGGTGAAGCGGGTGACGACGAAGGACAGCAGCGCGGCCGTGAGCGCCAGCAGGATGGAGGCGGCCGCGGCGAGACCGTAGTCGTTGCGCTCGAAGGCCGCGGTGTACGCGTACATGTTCGGCGTCCAGGTGGAGGTGACGGCGGAGCCGGTCCCCTTGTTGAGGATCAGCGGCTCGGTGAACAGCTGGAGCGAGCCGATGACCGTGAACAGCGCGACCATCACGACGGAGGCGCGGATCAGCGGAACCTTGATGCTGAGCGCGACGCGCCAGGCTCCGGCCCCGTCGACCGTCGCCGCTTCGAGCACGGAGCGGTCGATCGCCTGCAACGCGGCATAGAAGATCACCATGTTGTAGCCGAGCCACTCCCACAGGGCGATGTTGACGATGGAGGGAAGGGCGCCTTCGGGGGAGAAGAAGTCGAAGCCGATCCCGCCGGACTCCATGGCGCTGACCACCGGGCTGAGCTGCGGTGTGTAGAGGTACACCCAGATCAGCGCGGCGATGATGCCGGGCACGGCGTGCGGCAGGAAGAGCGCGAGCTGGAAGAACCGGCGGGCGCGGGCCAGCGCGGAGTCCAGCAGCAGGGCGAGGGCGAGGGCCCCGATGAGCAGCAGCGGAATGTAGAACAGGCAGTATCCGAGGAGTACGCCGAAGCCCTCGCGGAACGCCCGGTCGCCCAGGGCCGCCGTGTAGTTGTCGAGTCCGCTGAACACGGTCTCGGTGCCGCCGAAGCCCAGGCCGGACTGCTTCTCGGTGAACAGGCTGAGCCAGACCGCGTAACCGATCGGCAGCAGCATGGCCACGGTGAACAGTACGAAGAAGGGCCCCAGCAGGATGGCGGCGGCTCTGGTCGTCCGGGCGCGCTTCATCAGCCTGCGTCCTCGACCTTCAGTCCGCGCTTCTTCAGCTCGGCGACCGTGGCGTCGTGCCCGGCCTTCACGGCGTCCTTGATGGTGGTGCCACCGCTGGCGACCTTGCCGAACTGGTCCTTCATGGTGGTGTTCGTGGTGCCGGTGGTCGGGCCCCAGTTCCAGTTCTGGCCGATCGACGTCGCGGCGCCCTCGAAGACCTGGTAGATGTCCTCGCCGCCGTAGAAGCCGGCGTCGAAGGACTTCTTGGCCACCGGGCGCAGGTCAGCCGCGGCCGGGAAGGCGCTCGAAGTGCCGGACTCGATGCGGGCCTTGATGCCGTCCTCGGTGGTCGACATCCAGGTGGCGAACTCGACCGCGGCCTTCGCCTTCTTGCTGGTCTTGGTCACCGCGAAGGTGGAGCCGCCGAGCATGCCGCTGGCGGGCTTGCCGTCCCAGCTGGGCATCGGGGCGACGGCCCACTTGCCGCTCTGCTCGGGCAGCGTGCCCTTGAGGACACCCGCGCCCCAGGCGGCGCCGAGGTAACCGACCGTGCCGCCGTTCTTGAGGGAGTTGGTCCACTCGGGGCTGAACGAGGCGTTGGCGCGGATCAGGTCGTCGTCGAGCAGACCCTGCCAGTAGTCGGCGACCTTGTTGGTGGCCGCGTCGGCGGTGCTGACCTTCCAGGTGTCGCCCTCGGGCTTGTACCACTGGGCGCCGGCCTGCCAGGCCATCGCCTGGAACGTGGTCGGGTCGTCGGGGAAGAAGGTGCCGATCCGGGCCTTCTTGTCGGCCTTCTTGACCTTCTCGGCGGCCTTGCGGAACTCGTCCCAGGTCTTGGGGACCTCGACGCCGTACTTCTCGAACAGGTCCTTGCGGTAGTAGAAGGACTGCGGCGAGGCGTCGAACGGAACGGCCCAGTTCTTGCCGCCGAGCGTCGTCAGTTCGACCGCCTGCGGCAGCAGCTTCTTGCGGATGTCCTCGGTGAAGTACTCACCGATGTCCTGGAGCGCGCCCTGGCTGACGTACTCCGGAAGCTGCGGGTACTCGATGGAGACCAGGTCGGGCGCGTTGCCGGCCTTGACCGCGTTGGAGATCTTGGCGTAGCCGCCCGCGTTGCCGGACGGGATCTCCTCGTACACCACCTTGATGTTCTTGTGCGAGGCGTTGAACGCGTCAACGACCTCCTTGGACCCCTTGGCCCAGCCCCAGAAGGTGATGCTGACGGGCTTGCCGTCGGTTCCGGTGGCTGCGGAGTCGTCGTCGCCGCCGCCACAGGCCGTGAGAAGGGCGAGGGCGGTGGCGGTGCCGACAACGGCGAGGGACGTTCTGCTCGGACTGCGGCTCACAGCGAGGCTCCTGAACTGGCGGCGACATTGGCGTTGGCCGTGATCCTTGGACCAGTCGTGACCGAAGTCAAGAGCGAAAGATCGATTGATCGAAAAAAGATCAGATTAGTTATGTTCGGACGTACGTGGGATACCCTGCGGAATCGGGCACGGAAGCGGCGAAAACGCCTGGCCGAGGCGCGCCCCGCACGATTCCCTGACCCTCAGCTGCGGCAGCAGCGTCAGATGGCGCCGGGGAGCGCCCTCGCTCTGTCCCAGCCGTTCCACCAGCAGCTCCGTGGCGTGCCGGCCCACCTCGCGCTTGGGCGGCGCCACCGCGGTGAGCGGGGTGTCCGCGAGGGCCGCCACCTCGTCGTCGTAGGCGATCAGGGCCAGGTCCTGCGGCACCCGCACGCCCAGTTCGGCCAGGCGCTGCACCACCTGGATCGCGTCCACGTCGTTGTGGATCAGGGCCGCCGTGGCCACCCCCGAGAGCACCGCCTCGCGCAGCGCCTGCACGGCCTCCTCGAAGGCGTCCGGGGCGAGTTCGGCCGGTACGGAATCGATCACGTCCTGCGGCGCGCGCAGCCCGAGCACATCCAGCGCCTCCCGGTACCCGGACCGCACCGCGACGGCGGTCGGGGAGTCCGCGCGGGCCATCAGCAGCGGTGCCCCGTGTCCGAGGTCCACCAGGTGGCGCACCGCCAGCAGCACGCCGTGCGCGTGGTCCGAGCAGACCCGGTCCAGGCCGTCCAGCGGGGAGCCCGCGGTGGGCCTGCGCTCCAGCAGGACGGTCGGCACGGGCAGCGAGGTGATCCAGTCGCCGAACGCGGCGGGGTCGCCCGGGTCCTGCCAGCCGGGCGCGACCAGCAGCCCCTCGGCGCCCGCGGAGAGCAGGCCCTCGGTGCGGGCGTGGTCCTCCTGCGGCCGGTAGTCGGAGATCCGCAGTATCAGTCTGGCCCCGGCCTTCGCGGCGGCCTCGTGGGCACCGCGGATGACCTCGGCGAAGTAGTAGGTCGACGAGGGCGCGAGCATGCCGAGGACCAGCCCGCCGCCGCCCGCCCCGGGACCGGCTGCGGCGCCCGGGGCGGCTTCCTGCGGCCAGGACACCGAACCGTGGACCCGGTCGAGCAGGCCGCGGCCGGCCAGCTCCTCCACGTCCCGGCGCGCCGTGACGGGCGAGACGCCCAGCAGCGAGGCCAGGTCCGAGACCCGGGCCGAACCCCGTTCCCGTACCAGCCCGAGCAGGCGGTCATGACGTTCAGCAGCACTTTCGCGCACGGCGGCAGTCCCCTCGCAGTGTGGTGGCCCCGGCCCCCGGTCCGGCCGGCGCCGGGGCCCTTCTTCCGACCCTAGACCAACGTGATCGAACGATGGGAGTTTCGATCATTCAAACGCAATCCATTGACGTTCGATCAATCCAAGTCCAGGATTCCCGGCGATGCGGACTCGTCCCCGTCCCGACCCCGACTGTTCGCCCGATCCTGACTGTTCGTACGGAGGAATTGTGAGACATCGCCTCACCGCTGCGGCGCTCGTGGCCCTGACCGCCGCAGGCTGCCTGACCGTCGCGAGCCAGACCGCCGCGCAGGCCGCGCCGGCCGGCCGCACCTTCCACGTCGACTGCGCCGCGGACCCGGCCGGTGCCACCGGCAGCAAGCAGCACCCCTGGACCTCGCTCGCCGAGGCCAACGCGCACACCTACGGTCCCGGCGACCGGCTCCTGTTCAAGCGCGGCGCCACCTGCACCGGCACCCTCGCCCCCACCGGCACCGGCTCCGCCCGCGCCCCGTTCACCATCGCCGACTACGGCAACGGCCCGGCCCGCGCCAGGCTCGACGGCGCGGGCGCCCACGACGTCGTCCTGCTCGCCAACACCCAGTACGTGCACCTCAAGGCGCTGGAGATCACCAACGCCGACAACCCCGGCAGCGAGCGCAACGGCGTCCGCCTCCGCCTCACCGACTACGGCGTCGCCCGCGGCTTCGACATCTCCGGCCTCTACATCCACGACGTGCGCGGCGGCGACTACAAGACGGTCTCCGGCTCCAGCGCGATCCACATCGCCGTCGAGGGCACGGCGAAGGCCAGCTGGTACGACGGCCTGGACATCGGCAACAACCGCATCGAGGACGTCGACCGCGAGGGCATCTACTTCAAGTCGACCTTCTCCAAGCGCGATCTGGTCGGCCAGCAGCAGGACCCGAACGTCTACCCGGGGGAGTGGACGCCCAGCACCGGCGTCCGCATCCACCACAACACGCTGAAGTCCCTGGCCGGCGACGGGATGAAGCTCGACACCACCAGCGGCGCCCGGGTCGACCACAACCGGGTCGACGGCTTCCAGCTCCGCTCGCCCTCCGCCAACGCGGGCATCTGGACCTTCAACACCGACGACACCACCGTCGAGTACAACGAGGTCTCCGGCGGCGGCAACACCCACGACGGAATGTCCTTCGACGCCGACGGCGCCTCCCAGAACACCGTCTTCCAGTACAACTACAGCCACGACAACAAGGGCGGCTTCCTGCTGATCTGCCCGTACAGCGGCGCCAAGACCATCGGCACGGTCGCCCGGTACAACGTCAGCAGCAACGACGGCGCCCGCCTCGTCCAGAACTGCTGGGGCCCGATCCTGGGCACCGAGATCTACAACAACACCTTCCACAACAAGGAGCAGATCCCCGGCTACCTCGTCCAGGACGACGCCGGCAGCCCCGCCACCACCCAGCACGAACTGGCCATCCGCAACAACGTCTTCGTGAGCGAGGGCACCGGCGGCTACGCCTTCAAGAACCCGACCCCCGGGCTCTCCTTCGACCACAACGCCTTCTACGGCATCGACATGACCCGCCCGAACCCCGGCGGCATCACCGCGGACCCGAAGCTCCGGGCCGACTTCCGGCTCGGCGCCGGCTCGCCCGCCCTCGCCGCCGGAGCCGTCATCGAGAACAACGGCGGCAAGGACTACTTCGGCAACCGGATCAAGCCCGGCGCTCCCAACATCGGCGCCTACGCGGGCCGCGGGGTGCGGTAACCGGCCGCTCACTGAGGACCGTACTTGCGGCCTGTCTTGGAGGTCATCCCTCCGAGCAGGCCGCGCGGCGTCACCTTCACGACCCCCATCAGCGCCTTGTACCGAGGATCCGGGACCGAGACCGACCTGCCGCGCGCCAGGTCCGCCAGGGCCGTCGCCACCAGCTTGTCCGCGTCGAGCCACATCCAGCCCGGGATGTTGCCGGTCCCCATCCCGGCCCGCTGGTGGAACTCCGTCCGCACGAACCCGGGGCACAGCGCCATCAGCCGGACACCCGTACCGGCCATGTCCTTCGCCGCGCCCTGGGTGAACTGCACGACCCACGCCTTGGACGCGCCGTACGTCCCGCGCGGCACGAACGCGGCCACCGAGGCCACGTTGACCACACCGCCCCGGCCGCGCTCCCGCATTCCGGCCGCCGCCGCCGAGGTCAGCCGCAGCACCGCCTCGCAGTGCACCTTCAGCATCTTCAGCTCATCGGCCATGGGCACGTCCAGATAGTGGCCCTTGTTGCCGAACCCGGCATTGTTGACCAGCAGGTCCACCGGGTGCCGACGGTCCGTCAACCGGTCCTCGACCGAGGCGATCCCCTCGTCCTCGGACAGATCGGCCCTCAGTACCTCGGCCTCGATGCCGTGCCGGTCGTGCAGCTCCGTCGCCTGCTCGCGCAGCCGCTCGGTGTCGCGCGCCACCAGCACCAGGTTGTGCCCGTCCGCCGCGAGCCGCCGCGCGAAGGCGGCACCGATCCCCGCGGTCGCGCCCGTAATCAGTGCAGTCGTCATACGCGGCACGTTAGTACCTGTCCGGCACGCGGCGATCAGCCGTCCACCGCCGGCTTTCCGGCGTACTTCAGGGCGGCCCGCAGCGTCTCGGGATGCAGCGCGTCCGCCGCCACGAGGAGCCCCGGCAGCAGGTCCCGCCGCGTGGTGGCGGCCAGGAACTCCATCCGCACGGTCACGTCGTGGTCCGGGCGGTGCACGATCGCGACCGGATCCCCGGCCCGGACCGTGCCCGGCTCGATCACCCGCAGATAGGCGCCCGGGGCCGCCGCACGGGTGAACCTCCTGACCCAGCGCTCCTCGCCGACATGACCGGCGAACGTACGGCACGGGATCCGGCCCGACGTCACCTCCAGCACCAGATCGGCGCCGATCCGCCAGCGTTCACCGATCCGCGCACCGCTCACATCGACCCCACGGGTCGTCAGGTTCTCGCCGAACGCGCCATTGGCCAGCGGCCGGCCGAGCTCCCTCTCCCACGCGTCGAGCTCCTCGCGGGCGAAGGCGTACACCGCCTGGTCGGAGCCGCCGTGATGGCGCAGATCGCACACCGAGTCCCCGTCCAGACCGCTGCCGCCGACGCCCTTGGGTCCGGGGTCGGTGACATGCACCGGCCCCTCGGCAGGCCGCTTGTCGATGCCGGTCGTGCCTCCGGGGGCGTCGGTGTAGGGGACGGCCTTCGGGCGCCCCGTGTTCACGGTGAGCAGCCGCATCGGCCCGGTCGGTTCCATGGACGTCATACCGAGAACGCTAACCACTCCGCACCCAAAGATGTGCGGCAATAATGCGCCACTGGTCCAAGAGTCGCTTATGGTTGAAGGGTGATCGAAGCCCGTCATCTCCGTGTCCTGCGCGCCGTGGCCGCCACCGGCTCGTTCTCCGCCGCCGCCCGGGAACTGGGCTGCACCCAGCCCGCGGTCAGCCAGCAGATGAAGGCCCTGGAGGCTTCGGCGGGCACCACGCTGCTGATCCGTACCGGACGCGAGATGCGGCTCACCCAGGCCGGTGAGGCCCTGGTCCGCCACGCCTCCGGCATCCTCGCCGGTCTGACCGCCGCCGAGGAGGAGGTCGCCGCCATCGCCGGGCTGCGGGCCGGCCGGGTCCGGCTCGTCTCGTTCCCCAGCGGCAGCTCCACCCTGGTCCCCGGCGCCCTCGCCGCACTGCGCGCGGCCCACCCCGGAACCCAGGTCTCGCTGGTGGAGGCCGAGCCGCCGCGCTCCGTCGAGATGCTGCGCGAGGGCGACTGCGACATCGCACTGGCGTTCCGTTACGGCGCCTCCGGCACCGAATGGGACGACCTGGTGGTGCGCCCGCTGCTCACCGACCGGCTGATCGGCCTGGTCCCCGAGGGGCACCGGCTGACGCACGCCGCCGCGGTGGACATCGCCGAGCTGGCCGAGGAGTCCTGGATCGCGGGCTGCCCGCGCTGTCGCCGCCAGCTCGTGGAGGTCTGCGAGGCGTCGGGCTTCACACCCCGGATCGACTTCGCCACCGACGACTACCCGGCGGTGGTCGGCCTGGTCGGTGCCGGACTCGGGGTGGCCGTGCTGCCGGAGCTGGCGATCGAGTCGGTGCGCCCCAAGGGGGCACGCACCGTGACGGTGGAGCCGGCCATCGAGCGCGAGATCGTCGCGCTGACCCTGCCGGACCTGGCCCAGGTCCCGGCGGTGGCGGCCACCCTGGACCGGCTGTCCCTGGCGGCCTCCCGCTGAGGGCCTGCCTGTGGCCCGGCCGTTCGGTGCGGCCGGGTGCGTACCACCCTCAAGGCGGAAACGTTTCTGTTGTTGCCGTGCGAGGCGCTGGGATCAGCCGTGCCCGGACGGGGACGGCACACCCGACGGCGCCGCGGCCGCGATCAGCCGGCTGCGGGCGCGTCCCATGAGCTCCTCGCGCTCGTCCTCGGTCAGTCCGCCCCACACTCCGTAGGGCTCACGGACCGCCAGGGCGTGCGCCGCGCACTCGGCGCGTACCGGGCACCGCATGCAGACCTCTTTCGCCGAGTTCTCGCGGGCGCTCCGGGCCGCCCCGCGCTCACCCTCCGGGTGGAAGAACAGTGAGCTGTCGACCCCTCGGCAGGCCGCCAGCAGTTGCCAGTCCCACAGATCGGCGTTGGGTCCGGGTAGGCGGGAGAAATCTGCCATTGCTTGTCCCCTCGAAACCATGCTGAGTCGGAAACGTCGTTGTCGTCCGTCATCGACCGTGCCCACGACCGTACATCTACGGTGTAAGCAGATGTAAATATGACTGATTGCGAATCTATCCACAGACACCAGCAAAAGGGAAGAAAACCCGCTAAATGGGGCATACCTTCATGTGAAGTTTCGGTTGATGATTGGATGATCCGCGTCGTTCTCCTCCGTGTGCGCCCCCTCACGTAGAGTGCCGAACCCGGTTCCCCGACCCGTAACTCTTTCGAGTGACCGTCGTTGAGAGGGCGGAGGCGGTTGACGGAAAAAGCGATCGGGCAGGTGTCCGAGAGTGTCAACCGCACAGGTGACGACTTGTAACAGCCTGGAGGCTCAAGGTGACGCGCATCGGCTTCGGAGGACGGTCATGACATCCGTCCTCGTCTGCGACGACTCCCCGCTTGCCCGAGAAGCGCTTCGTCGCGCGGTCGCGACCGTGCCCGGCGTGGAGCGGGTGACGACGGCGGCCAACGGCGAGGAAGTCCTTCGCCGCTGGGGCGCCGACCGTTCGGATCTGATTCTGATGGACGTACGCATGCCCGGTCTCGGGGGTGTGGAGACGGTCCGGCGGCTGCTCTCCGCCGACCCCGGCGCCAGGATCATCATGCTGACCGTCGCCGAGGACCTGGACGGTGTCGCGCTCGCGGTCGCCGCCGGTGCCCGCGGCTATCTGCACAAGGACGCCTCCCGCGCGGAGCTGCGCGCCACCGTCACCCAGGCGCTGGCCGATCCGACGTGGCGGCTCGCCCCGCGCCGGCTGCGGTCGGCCGAGATGGGTGCGGCGCCGACGCTCACCGCGCGTGAGATCCAGGTGCTCGAAGGAATGAGCCACGGCCGTTCGAACGCCGAGATCGGCCGTGAGCTGTTCCTCTCCGAGGACACGGTGAAGACGCACGCCAGGCGCCTGTTCAAGAAACTCGGAGCCTCGGACCGGGCGCACGCCGTCGCTCTCGGTTTCCGCTGGGGCCTGGTCCGCTGAGGGCCGGCAGTGGCCGGCAGTCGATCGACTCCCCGTCCGCGCAGCGGCGGACGGGGCGACGTGACCGACATGCGCAAGGCAGGCTCCGCCCCACCGGCGGAGCCCGTCGGGCCGACGGTATGTGACGCTTCCCGGCCGATGCCGCATCCTTGAGATGTGGAGTTCCTCGGGAACGATTCGGTCGAGCGGAAGGGGAGGGCGCAGGACATGACTTCCGGCGCACCCGCTCATAACGCTTCGGTGCACAACTACGGACGCGGCAGCACGGATGACGCGGCTCCGAGGCACCATGGTCCGATGCGCGACGACGAGACGACGGCGATCGGTGCCCTGGTGCACCGTGCCGTCGAGGGCGACGCGCAGGCCACCCATGATCTGCTGGCCCATGTCCACCCCCTCGCGCTGCGCTACTGCAGGTCCCGGCTGAGCCGCCTGCCGGGTGATGCCCGCCACTTCGTGGAGGACCTGGCGCAGGAGGTCTGTGTCGCGGTGCTGATGGCGCTGCCGCGTTACAAGGACACGGGCAGGCCCTTCGAGGCCTTCGTCTTCGCCATCGCGGGCCACAAGGTCGCCGATCTCCAGCGCGCCGCCATGCGGCACCCGGGATCGACGGCCGTGCCGTCCGACGAGATGCCCGAGCGGCCGGACGATTCGCTCGGGCCCGAGGAGCGCGCCCTGCTCAGCAGCGATGCCGCCTGGGCGAAGAAGCTCCTCGCCAACCTTCCGGAGAACCAGCGCGAGCTGCTGGTCCTGCGGGTCGCCGTCGGGCTCACCGCCGAGGAGACCGGACAGCTGCTGGGCATGTCGCCGGGCGCCGTCCGGGTCGCCCAGCACCGGGCCCTGAGCAGGCTGCGGGCCCTCGCGGAGCAGTGAGCGGAGGCGGTCGCGGACGCGAGCGGGGTTCGGTACGAGGTTTCCGTACGAAACTACAGAACCTCTGGGTGATCTTGCTCGTGGAATGAGACACCCCCGGAGGCCGTTAGCATGGACATCCGCACCGATCAAGGCCATTTGGGGAAGGTGTCATGACTGCAAACGTCGACGGAGTGCCCGAGAAATTCGCGACGCTCGGGCTGACATACGACGACGTGCTGCTGCTGCCCGGCGCATCCGAGGTGCTGCCGAACGCGGTCGACACCTCGTCCCGTATCTCCCGCAACGTGCGCGTGAACATCCCGCTGCTCTCCGCAGCGATGGACAAGGTGACCGAGTCCCGCATGGCCATCGCCATGGCGCGGCAGGGTGGCGTAGGTGTGCTGCACCGCAACCTGTCGATCGAGGACCAGGTCAACCAGGTCGACCTCGTGAAGCGCTCCGAGTCCGGCATGGTGACCGATCCGATCACCGTGCACCCGGACGCGACGCTGGCCGAGGCCGACGCGCTGTGTGCCAAGTTCCGCATCAGCGGCGTCCCGGTGACCGACCCGGCCGGCAAGCTGCTGGGCATCGTCACCAACCGCGACATGGCGTTCGAGTCCGACCGCAGCCGTCAGGTGCGCGAGGTCATGACGCCGATGCCGCTCGTGACCGGCAAGGTCGGCATCTCCGGCGTCGACGCCATGGAGCTGCTGCGCCGCCACAAGATCGAGAAGCTTCCGCTGGTCGACGACGCGGGCGTCCTCAAGGGCCTGATCACGGTCAAGGACTTCGTGAAGGCCGAGCAGTACCCGAACGCGGCGAAGGACGCCGAGGGCCGGCTCCTCGTCGGCGCGGCGGTCGGCGCCAGCCCCGAGGCCCTGGAGCGCGCCCAGGCGCTGGCCGGCGCGGGCGTGGACTTCCTCATCGTCGACACCTCGCACGGACACAACAGCAACGCGCTCAACTGGATGGCGAAGATCAAGTCCAGCGTCGGCGTCGACGTCATCGGCGGCAACGTCGCGACGCGTGACGGCGCGCAGGCCCTGATCGACGCCGGTGTCGACGGCGTGAAGGTCGGCGTGGGCCCCGGCTCCATCTGCACCACGCGTGTGGTCGCCGGCATCGGCGTCCCGCAGGTCACCGCGATCTACGAGGCCGCTCTCGCCGCCCGCGCGGCCGGTGTCCCGGTCATCGGCGACGGCGGTCTGCAGTACTCCGGCGACATCGGCAAGGCGCTCGCCGCCGGTGCCGACACGGTCATGCTGGGCAGCCTCCTCGCGGGCTGCGAGGAGTCTCCCGGCGAGCTCCTCTTCATCAACGGCAAGCAGTTCAAGTCGTACCGCGGCATGGGTTCCCTCGGGGCGATGCAGTCCCGCGGCCAGGGCCGCTCGTACTCCAAGGACCGCTACTTCCAGGCCGACGTGGCCTCGGACGACAAGCTCGTGCCCGAGGGCATCGAGGGCCAGGTGCCCTACCGCGGCCCGCTGGGCAACGTGCTGCACCAGCTCGTCGGCGGGCTCCGGCAGACCATGGGCTACGTGGGCGCCGCCTCCATCGACGAGATGGAGACCAAGGGCCGCTTCGTCCGCATCACGTCCGCGGGGCTCAAGGAGAGCCACCCGCACGACATCCAGATGACGGTCGAGGCACCGAACTACAGCCGCAGCAAGTAGCCGCCGACAGGGCCAGGGGCGGTCCCGGGACTCCCGGGGCCGCCCCTGGCGCATATGTCGGGGATACTGGAAGGCGCTGAAACGCAGAGGGAAAGGCCACACACGTGACTGAGATCGAGATCGGGCGCGGCAAGCGCGGCCGCCGGGCGTACGCATTCGACGACATCGCCGTCGTTCCGAGCCGCCGTACCCGTGACCCGAAGGAGGTCTCGATCGCCTGGCAGATCGACGCCTACCGATTCGAGCTGCCGTTCCTGGCCGCTCCCATGGACTCCGTGGTCTCCCCGCAGCACGCCATCCGGATCGGCGAGCTCGGCGGCCTGGGCGTCCTCAACCTGGAAGGGCTGTGGACCCGGCACGCCGACCCGCAGCCGCTGCTCGACGAGATCGCCGAGATGCCCGTCGAGTCGGCGACCCGCCGCCTCCAGGAGATCTACGCGGCGCCGATCCAGGAGGAGCTGATCGGGCAGCGCATCAAGGAGGTGCGCGACTCCGGTGTCGTCACCGCCGCCGCGCTCTCCCCGCAGCGCACCGCGCAGTTCTCCAAGGCCGTCGTCGACGCGGGTGTGGACATCTTCGTCATCCGCGGTACGACGGTCTCCGCCGAGCACGTCTCGGGTGCGGCCGAGCCGCTCAACCTCAAGCAGTTCATCTACGAGCTGGACGTCCCGGTGATCGTCGGCGGCTGCGCCACGTACACCGCCGCCCTGCACCTGATGCGTACCGGTGCGGCCGGTGTCCTCGTCGGCTTCGGCGGCGGCGCCGCGCACACCACGCGCAACGTCTTCGGCATCCAGGTGCCGATGGCGACCGCGGTCGCCGATGTGGCCGGCGCCCGCCGTGACTACATGGACGAGTCCGGCGGCCGGTACGTGCACGTGATCGCGGACGGCGGCGTCGGCTGGTCCGGCGACCTGCCGAAGGCCATCGCCTGCGGTGCGGACGCCGTGATGATGGGCTCCCCGCTGGCCCGTGCTACGGACGCGCCGGGCCGTGGCCGGCACTGGGGCATGGAGGCCGTCCACGAGGACGTGCCGCGCGGCAAGCTGGTGGACCTGGGCTCGGTCGGCACCACCGAGGAGGTCCTCACCGGTCCTTCGCACACCCCCGACGGCTCGATGAACATCTTCGGCGCGCTGCGCCGGGCGATGGCGACGACGGGCTACAGCGACCTCAAGGAGTTCCAGCGCGTCGAGGTCACGGTGGCGGACTCGCAGCACCGCCGCTGAGCGTCACGAACATGACAGGAGGGCCCGGACCGCACTGCGGTCCGGGCCCTCCTGCGTGTTTCCGTGACCGGCCGACGGCCTAGCCGGCGGCCTTCTTGGCGCCGGAGAACGCGGCGACCGCCGCGACGGCGAAGAAGACGTACGAGATGAAGTTCGAGTCGGCCTTCCACGCCTCGTTCAGCAGGCCGAAGTGGTCGAAGAAGAGCTCGGAGACGGTGACCGGGAGCTCCTTGGCCGCGATCATCGCCTCGCCGAGCAGCTGGCCGAAGTAGACGGCGACCAGCGAGAGGACGGCGCTGACGACCGGCAGCACGGGATTGCGGCCGCCGACCTTGCCCGCCGCGAAGCCGACGATGAAGCCGACACCGACGGCCGCGTAGCCGATCTCGTGCTTGGTGGCGCCGATGATGGCGCCGTAGACGGCCGCGGCGACGACGGCCGCGACGAAGCCGGCGGCCAGGCCGAGGCCCATGTTGTTGCGTACCGGGGACGGCGGGGTGAACGGCGCGCCGGCGAACGGGGCGCCCGGCTGCTGGCCCGCGAACGGGTTGCCGCCGGGCTGGGCGCCGGGCTGCTGGCCGGCGAAGGGGTTGCCGGGCTGGGCGCCGGGCTGCTGGCCCGCGTACGGGTTGCCGCCGGGCTGGGCGTCGTGCGGCTGGTTCGGCGGCGGCACGGGCTGGCTCATGGTGGTACTCCCCCTGGGACGGATGCGCACGATTGTGCGAGAAGTGACGCCGCAGGCTAGCAGCAGCCTGTGACATCGCCTACCGAAATCCCGGGGGAGAGGTGCTACAGCCGGTGTGCGGCCCCCGCCGGGGTCGCTCCCCGGGTGTCCAGGAGGAGCTGTGCCTTCACGGCGAGGCCCTGGAGGTCGTACGTCCGGTGGTGCTGGAGCAGCACCGTGAGGTCGGCGCTGGACGCCGCCTCGTACAGCGAGTCGGCGCGCGGGACCGGGAGCTCGCGCACCCGCCAGTCCAGGACGTGCGGGTCGTGGTAGCCGATCTGGGCACCCATGTCCATCAGCCGGGTGGCGATCTCGCGGGCGGGGGAGCCCTCCTGGTCGGCGAGGTCGGGCTTGTAGGTGACCCCGAGCAGCAGCACCCGGGCGCCGCGGACGGACTTGCCGTGCTCGTTCAGCAGGGTGGCGCAGCGCTGGATCACGTACTGCGGCATCCGGCCGTTGATCTCCTGGGCGAGCGAGACCATCCGCAGGGGGTGGCCGGGGGTGCGGCTGTTGTACGGGAGGTAGCCGGGGTCGACGGGGGCGCCGTGGCCGCCGACGCCCGGCCCGGGGCGGAACGGCTGGAAGCCGAAGGGCTTGGTCTCGGCGCAGCGGATGACGTCCCACAGATCGACGCCGAGGTCGTGGCAGAGCACCGCCATCTCATTGACCAGGGCGATGTTGACATGCCGGAAGTTGGTCTCCAGGACCTTGGTCATCTCGGCCTCGCGCGGCCCGCGGGCCCGGACGACCTTGTCGGTGAGCCGGCCGTAGAAGGCGGCGGCGGACTCGGTGCAGGCGGGGGTGAGACCGCCGATGACCTTGGGGGTGTTGGAGTGGACGTGGGTCCGGTTGCCGGGGTCGAGGCGGCTGGGGGAGCAGGCCAGGTGGAAGTCGCGGCCGGCGCGCAGTCCCGAGCCCTCTTCGAGCAGCGGCAGCAGGTAGTTCTCGGTGGTGCCGGGCGGCACGGCCGATTCCAGCAGCACGGTGGTGTGCGGGCGCAGCCGGGCGGCGAGCGCGCGGGCCGCGTCGCCGACGGCGCTGAGGTCGATGGTGCGGTCGGCGCCGAGGGGGGTGGGCGCGCAGATCACCGCGGTACGGACCCGGCCCAGTTCGGCCGGGTTGGTGGTGGGCCGGAAGCCCCCCGAGAGCATCCGGCGGATCTCCGAGGCGGTGAGCGATCCCTCGACGGGGGTGCGGCCCGCGGAGAGTTCGGTACAGGCGCGTGGGTCGGTGTCGTAGCCGACGGTCTGGACGCCCGCGGCCACGGCGGCCTGGGCGAGGGGCAGGCCGAGGTGGCCGAGTCCGATGACTGCGAGGTCTGCGGGCATGTGGATGGGCCGTCCTTCCCGGTCGGGCTATGACCATGAGGGCAGAAAGCGCAACCGCTGTGGACAGCGCTATGTAACACTAGGCTTAAATATGACCTATATGTCGCATTGCGGGCTCCTGTCGTCCTGGTGTTGTCCACAGGCGGTGGCCGAAGTCGTGGACGACGGACAGAATCGAGAGGTGGGCACGGGCCGTACCGCCCGCCGGGCCGGGTCGATTCCCGTGCCGGACCACCCCGATCTACCCGGGAGGCAGCAGTGAGGACAGCGACACTGGGACCTGCGGAGCGCGCCGAGGCGCTGGCCGCGATGGCCGAGCGCGAACTGGACGTGCTGGTCGTGGGAGCGGGCGTGGTCGGCGCCGGTACGGCGCTGGACGCGGCGACGAGAGGGCTCTCGACCGGCCTGGTCGAGGCCCGCGACTGGGCGTCCGGCACATCGAGCAGGTCGAGCAAGCTGATCCACGGCGGGCTGCGGTATCTGGAGATGCTCGACTTCGCGCTCGTCCGCGAGGCGCTGAAGGAGCGCGGGCTGCTCCTGGAGCGGCTGGCCCCGCATCTGGTGAAGCCGGTGCCGTTCCTCTACCCGTTGCAGCACAAGGGCTGGGAGCGGCTCTACGCAGGTTCGGGCGTGGCGCTCTACGACGCGATGTCGGTGTCCTCGGGCCACGGCCGCGGGCTGCCCGTGCACCGCCATCTCTCCCGCCGCCGGGCCCTGCGGGTCGCCCCGGCGCTGCGGAAGGACGCCCTGGTCGGGGCGTTGCAGTACTACGACGCGCAGATGGACGACGCGCGCTATGTGGCGACCCTGGTGCGCACCGCCGCCGGTTACGGGGCGCATGTGGCCAACCGTGCGCGGGTGATCGGCTTCCTCCGGGAGGGCGAGCGGGTCGTCGGCGCCCGGGTGGAGGACGTCGAGGCGGGCGGCGAGTACGAGGTCAGGGCCAAGCAGGTGGTCAACGCGACGGGGGTCTGGACGGACGACACCCAGTCGCTGATCGGGGAGCGCGGACAGTTCCACGTCCGGGCGTCCAAGGGCATTCACCTGGTCGTCCCCAAGGACCGCATCCACTCCTCGACCGGCCTGATCCTGCGGACCGAGAAGTCCGTCCTCTTCGTCATCCCGTGGGGACGGCACTGGATCATCGGGACCACGGACACCGACTGGGATCTCGACAAGGCGCATCCGGCGGCGTCCAGCGCCGACATCGACTACCTGCTCGAACACGTCAATTCGGTCCTGGCCACGCCGCTGAGCCGGGACGACGTCCAGGGCGTCTACGCCGGGCTGCGCCCGCTGCTGGCCGGCGAGTCCGACGCGACCAGCAAGCTCTCGCGCGAGCACACGGTGGCGCACCCGCTGCCGGGCCTCGTGGTCGTGGCGGGCGGCAAGTACACGACGTACCGGGTGATGGCCAAGGACGCCGTGGACGAGGCGGTGCACGGCCTCGACCAGCGGGTGGCGGCCTGCGTCACCGAGGAGATCCCCCTGCTGGGGGCGGAGGGCTACCCGGCGATGTGGAACGCCAGGGCGAGGATCGCGGCCAGATCCGGGCTCCATGTCGCCCGGGTGGAGCACCTGCTCAACCGGTACGGCTCGGCGACCGAGCAGCTGCTCGAACTGATCCTCGCCGATCCGGTGCTGGGCGAGCCGCTGCCCTCGGCGGACGACTACCTGAAGGCCGAGATCGTCTACGCCGCCTCGCACGAGGGGGCCCGCCACCTCGACGACGTACTGACCCGCCGGACCCGGATCTCCATCGAGACCTTCGACCGGGGCACGCGCAGTGCCCGGCTCTGCGCGGAGCTGATGGCGCCGGTGCTGGGCTGGGACGAGGGCCAGATCGACCGGGAGGTCGAGCACTACGAGAAGCGGGTGCAGGCGGAGCGGGAGTCGCAGCGCCAGCCGGACGACCTCACGGCGGACGCGGCGCGGCTCGGGGCCCCGGACATCGTGCCGATCTAGGGCCTTTCCCCGGGGGCCGCGGGGCAGAACTCCGCTTCGAGCAGTGCGGCTTCGAGGGTGTCCGCGTCGGCCAGGGTGTCCGTGTCGACGCGGTATGTCAGGGTGTGCCGGCCGTCACGCGTGGCGGCGGTACGGACGTAACTGCCCGGGATATGGCCGTTGTGCCCCCAGACCGTGGTGCCGCAGGAGAGCTTCTGCGGATAGATGCCCAGGCCGTAGACGCCCTGCGTGGCCTCGGTGTTCAGCAGGGCCGCCTGCTGGGCGGGCGCGAGGAGACGGCCGCCCAGCAGGGCCGCGTAGAAGCGGTTCAGATCGTCGAGCGTGGAGATCAGCTCGCCGGCCGGGCCCGCCGTGCGGGGATCCAGCGCGGTGACGTCGCGCAGGGCGCCGCCGGCCGGATCGCGGGTGTAGGCACGGCCGTGCGGGGCGGGCAGGGAGGTCCGGGAGCCCGGGAGGGAAGTGCCCTTGAGGCGGAGGGGGGTGATGAGGCGGTCGCGGATCTCGGTGGCGTAGCCGTGTCCGGTGACCCGTTGAACGACGAGTCCGAGTACGGCGTAATTGGTATTGGAGTAGGCGTAGCGGCCGGGGGCGTTCGTCGGGCGGTGGGCCAGGGCGACGCGGACCGCCGCGGCGGGGGAGAGGGGGTGGGCGGACGGATCGCCGGTGTAGTCGTAGAGGCCGCTGGTGTGGCTGAGCAGGGTGCGCAGGGTGATGCGGCGGCCGTCATTGCCGTTGCCGCGCACCAGCCCCGGCAGCAGCCGCTCGACCGTGTCGGTCAGGTGCAGCCTTCGTTCCCGGGCGAGTTGGAGCACGACCGTGGCAATGAACGTCTTGGTGATGCTGCCCGCCCGGAACCGGTCCGCCCGTCGGATACCGGGGCCCGTCGAGCGGAAGGTGTCGTACCGTGCGGTGGAGGAGCGGTGAGCCAGCAGCGCCGCCGCCGGCGCCCGGCCCTCGGCGACGAGCCGGGGGAGGTAGGTGGCAGCGGGGGTGAGGTGTGGTTCGCTGGGCAGGGGCACTGTCGCCAGGCCGAGCAGCGCCAGCAGCAACGGGGCGGCGAACAGTGCCCTGAGTATCGGCATGGCTGGGGATTCCCTTCCTCGGGGCACATCATGACGGGCCTGCGGACCCGGCACCATGACCGGCGCCGGGGTGAGGGACAATGAACGCTCTGCCAGGGCGGGTTGATCGCAGAGGGGACGCATGTCGGAGGCGGAACAGGCACGGGAGCCCCAACGGGACAAGGAGGGGCGTCTCCTTGCGGGGCGTTACCGGCTCGGGGAGGTGCTCGGCCGGGGCGGTATGGGCACGGTCTGGCGTGCCGTCGACGAGACGCTGGGCCGCACGGTCGCGGTCAAGGAACTGCGGTTCCCCTCGGCCATCGACGAGGACGAGAAGCGCCGGCTCATCACGCGCACGCTGCGCGAGGCGAAGGCGATCGCCAGGATCCGCAACAACGGCGCGGTGACGGTCTACGACGTGGTCGACGAGGACGACCGGCCGTGGATCGTGATGGAGCTCATCGAGGGCAAGTCCCTCGCCGAAGCGGTGCGTGAGGACGGCGTGCTGACGCCGAGGCGCGCCGCCGAGGTCGGCCTCGCCATCCTCGACGTGCTGCGCTCGGCGCACCGCGAGGGCATCCTGCACCGCGATGTGAAGCCGTCCAACGTGCTGATCGCCGAGGACGGCCGGGTCGTGCTCACCGACTTCGGCATCGCCCAGGTCGAGGGCGACCCCTCGGTCACCTCCACGGGCATGCTCGTCGGCGCCCCCTCGTACATCTCGCCCGAGCGCGCCCGCGGCCACAAGCCGGGGCCGCCCGCCGACCTCTGGTCGCTGGGCGGACTGCTGTACGCCAGCACCGAGGGTTCCCCGCCGTACGACAAGGGCTCGGCCATCGCCACCCTGACCGCGGTGATGACCGAGCCGCTCGACCCGCCGAAGAACGCCGGTCCGCTGGAGGAGGTCATATACGGCCTGCTCGCCAAGGACCCCGAGCAGCGGCTCGACGAGGCGGGCGCCCGCGCCCTGCTCAACGACGTGATCCACGCCCCCGAGAAGCCGGACCCGGTGGTGGTGCCGCCCGCCGACGCCACCCAGGTCATGGCACTGCCCGGGAAGGTCGACGAACCCCGCGCCAAGGCGACGACGCCCAAGCCCGCGGAGCAGGGCGAAGGCACCAGGGACCGGCTGCGCGGCGCACTGCGCTCGGTACGGAACGCGAAGGCGGCACCGGCCGTTGCGGCAGCGGCGACCACCACGCCGCCCCCGCCC
>NZ_JBCEWQ010000044.1:0-54307 GCF_038448545.1 Streptomyces sp. CLV115 | reverse complement strand
GTTGCCCCCTGCCGCCCCTTCCCGTGATCGGGGGCTCCGCCCCCGGACCCCAGCTCCTCGAACGCCGGAGGGGCTGGGTTCCAGGTTCCGGGAGGGGCTGATCGCCAGGTGCCCGGGAAGGGCGGCAGGGGACAACGCCCCCCGCGGACGGCCCGATAGCATGCCGTACAACGATCCACCACCACCGTCACCAGCTACCGAGGAGCCACCCCATGGCAGGAGAACCGCAGCCCGACTGCCTGTTCTGCAAGATCGTCTCGGGTGAGATCCCGGCAACCATCGTCCGCGAGACCGAGACCACCGTGGCCTTCCGGGACATCAACCCGCAGGCCCCCACCCACGTACTCGTCATCCCGCGCGTCCACCACCCGGACGCCGCCGCGCTCGCCGCCGCCGAGCCCGGCATCGCCGCCGACATACTGCGTGAGGCCGGGCAGGTGGCCGCCGACGAGAAGATCGTGGACACCGGCTACCGGGTCGTCTTCAACACCGGCGCCGGTGCCGGCCAGACCGTTTTCCACGCGCACGCCCACGTCCTGGGCGGCCGCGGACTTCAGTGGCCCCCCGGCTAGAGCGGTCCGCACACCGTGTCCGTACGCGAACTCGTGGTCCTCGGCACCGCCAGCCAGGTCCCGACCAGGCACCGCAACCACAACGGCTACCTGCTGCGCTGGGACGGCGAGGGCATCCTCTTCGACCCCGGTGAGGGCACCCAGCGCCAGATGCTGCGGGCCGGTGTCGCCGCGCACGACATCGACCGGATCTGCGTCACGCACTTCCACGGCGACCACTCGCTCGGCCTGGCCGGGGTGATCCAGCGGATCAACCTCGACCAGGTCCCGCACCCGGTCACCGCGCACTACCCGGCGAGCGGGCAGCGCTTCTTCGAGCGGCTGCGCTACGCCACCGCCTACCGCGAGTCCGTCGAGCTGGCCGAGGCACCGGTCGCCGCCGACGGGGTGCTCGCCACCACCGACGCGTACACGCTCAGCACCCACCGGCTCTCGCACCCCGTCGAGTCGTACGGCTACCGGCTCGTCGAACCCGACGGGCGTCGCATGCTGCCCGCGAAACTGGCCGAGCACGGCATCAAGGGGCCCGACGTCGGCCGGATCCGGCGCGAGGGAGCCATCGGCGGCGTCACGCTGGACGAGGTCTCCGAGATCAGGCGCGGCCAGCGGTTCGCGTTCATCATGGACACGAGGCTCTGCGACGGCGTGCAGGTGCTCGCCGACGGCTGCGACCTGCTGGTCATCGAGTCGACCTTCCTCGACGAGGACGAACGGCTCGCCACCGACCACGGCCATCTGACCGCCGGACAGGCGGCCCGGGCGGCCCGGGACGCGGGAGTACGGCACCTCGTGCTGACGCACTTCTCGCAGCGCTACGACGACCCGGCCGCCTTCGAGACCCAGGCCCGTGCGGCGGGCTTCGAGGGCGAACTGACCGTCGCCCAGGACCTCAGCCGTATCGCCGTGCCCACCCGGCACCTCTGAACACATCAGCACCACATCAGCACCACCGTCTGTGAGCGTGAAATACCCGTGCCCCTTCCCAAAGCCGAACTCCACCTGCACATCGAAGGCACCCTCGAACCCGAGCTGGCCTTCGCGCTCGCCGCGCGCAACGGCGTCCAGCTGCCCTACGCGGACACCGAGGAGCTGCGCACCGCCTACCTCTTCGACGACCTGCAGAGCTTCCTGGACCTGTACTACGCGCTGATGGCGGTGCTGCGGACCGAGCAGGACTTCGAGGAGCTCGCCGATGCCTACCTCGCCCGCGCCGCGGCGCAGGGCGTCCGGCACGCGGAGATCTTCTTCGACCCGCAGGCGCACACCGCCCGCGGTGTCCCGATCGGCACCGTCGTCGAGGGGCTCGGCCGGGCGCTGGACCGCAGCGAGGAGAAGCACGGTGTCTCCACCCAGCTGATCATGTGCTTCCTGCGCGACGAGTCCGCCGAGTCCGCGCTGGAGACCCTGGAGGCGGCGAAGCCGTATCTGCACCGGATCAGCGCGGTCGGCCTGGACTCCGCGGAGGTCGGCCACCCGCCCGTCAAGTTCCGCGAGGTGTACGAGGCGGCCGGGGCGCTCGGCCTGCGCAAGGTCGCCCACGCCGGCGAGGAGGGCCCGCCCGAGTACATCCGGGAGGCGCTGGACGTTCTCGGGGTCGAGCGCATCGACCACGGACTGCGCTGCATGGAGGACCCGGAGCTGGTGGAGCGGCTGGTCGCGGACCGGGTGCCGCTCACCCTCTGCCCGCTGTCCAACGTACGGCTGCGCGCCATCGACACCCTGGAGGAGCACCCGCTGCGGGCCATGATGGACGCCGGGCTGCTCTGCACGGTGAACTCCGACGACCCCGCCTACTTCGGCGGATACGTCGGGGACACCTTCCACGCCGTCCACGAGGCGCTCGCCCTGGACCGGGAGCGGCTGCGCACCCTGGCCCGCAACTCCTTCGAGGCTGCCTTCCTCGACCACGACGAGGAGCGCAGGGCGCGCTATCTCTCCGAGGTCGAGGCGTACGCGTTCGACTGACCGGCCCCACCCGCCGGGCCGGCCGTCCGGAACGCGGTCCTGACCGGGCGCCTGCGGCGCACCGGCAGGCTGATCTCCGTGACGGCCTGCTCGGGCGCGCCCAGCCTGGGCACGGCGCCGGGCACCGCGCCGGTGGTGACGGCGAGCAGCGCGGCCGGGGCGCCGCCCCTGCGGCGCACCGATCCCGGCACCAGCGGACGGCCACCGGTGTGCAGGGCGACGGCCGTGACCGGGGCCGCCACCAGCAGCGTCACGGCGCCCAGGACCAGGCCCATGACCGGGTAGCCGGCCTGCTCGGAGAGCACGCTGCCGAGGACCGGTCCGCAGGCCACCCCGACGGACGAGGCGGAGCCCGCGAGGACCGCCCAGCGGCCGCGTACGTCCAGGGAGGCGGCCAGGCCGATCAGGTACGACAGGACCACGGGGTAGACCGTGTTCCAGAGGATCTCGCCGGTCGCGAACTGGCCGAGGTTCCCGGCCGACGAGCTCAGCACGATGCTCGCCGCGATGATCACGGTGCCCAGGCCGATCGGTACCGCCCGGCCGAGCCTGGCGCCCAGCACCCCGGCGCCCATCACTCCGAGCAGACCCGCACCGAGCGCGGCGGCGAACACCGCGCCGATGGTGACCTCGGAGAGCCCGACCCGGTCCACCCCGATCCGGCTGCTGACGCCCCACAGCGCGTTCTGCGCCATCGACCAGACGAGCATGCCGCCCGCGAGCACCAGCCCGGAGCGGCGGTGCGGCAGCCGGCCGGCGACCGGGGCGGCCGGACCGGCCGGTGTGGCACCGCCGAGCCGCGCCGTGGCGGGCCAGACGAGCAGGGCGACCACGGCGATCGAGGCGAACGGCAGCCGGTGGCCGCCGCCGAGGTGCGGGATCGACAGATACAGGGCGCCCGCCGTCGCGGAGACGCTGAGCAGCCCGAGGGACGAGGTGCGGTGCGGATCGCGCTGGGCGGCGATGCCCGCGGCGGCCACCGCGGTCGCCGTGCCGGAGCCGAAGCCGCCGAGCACCGCGCCCATGACCACCAGCGGCACCGACCCGGCCAGCGCGGCGCAGCCGTACCCCACCGCGGCCAGCACCAGCCCGATCCGGGCCGGTCGGCGCGGACCACAGGTCTCGACCCGGCCCGCCAGCGCGAACCCGGCGGTCGCCGAACTCACCAGCAGGGCACTGCCGACCAGGCCGGCCTGCGCCGTACTGAGGCCCAGATAGACGGAGAGCCGCCCGACGATGGTGGGGAGCAGATAGGCGGCGAGGTAACCGGCGGTGAACACGGCGACCAGGGGCCACGCGGCGCGAGGGCGCGAGGACATGGGCGTTCCTGAGGACATGCCTGAGGCGGCAGAGAAGGCAGGGGAGGGCAATGCGAGAAGAAGGGGGGCAAAGCTGGAAATGCGGGGAATTCGGGCCACTCTTCGGTAACTGTCACCGACTGGGCTCGCGGGCCAATTTGTATCAACTGCGGCCAGTCGACCGAAAGCCGCCCCAGTGTGATCTGGATCACATATGTGTTTACCTTCCGGGAGCCCGGGTAGCAGCGCATGTTTATGCAGGTGGGAGCCCGCATATGAGGCGCCGGGACGAGCCCTTCGCGGCCGACGGCGCGCACCCTCCGGTTACGGCGGCGCATCGGGCACACTGGCCAGATCTGCCACGACCGGGAGTGCAAGGTGAGCACGGACATTCCAGCGGACATTCCAGGTATCGACCCACTGGACGGGCTGCGCGCCCCGCAGGACCCGGACTGCGACGTCTTCCTCACCGGCACGGTCTTCCTCGACATCATCTTCACCGGCCTGGACAGCGCCCCGGTGCGCGGCACCGAGTCCTGGGCGCGCGGCATGGGCTCCAGTCCCGGCGGGGTCGCCAACATGGCGACCGCCCTGGCGAGACTGGGGCTGCACACCTCGCTGGCCGCCGCGTTCGGCGACGACCACTACGGGGAGTACTGCTGGGACGCCCTCGAACAGGGCGAGGGCATCGACCTGTCCATGTCGCACACCGTCCCCGGCTGGCACTCGCCGGTGACCGTCTCGATGGCGTACGAGGGCGAGCGGACGATGGTCTCGCACGGCCACGAGGCCCCCGGCCCCGCGGTCCCCGCCGGGGAACCCGCGTTCCCGTGCTGTCCGCCCCGCGCCCGTGCCGCCGTCGCCTCGCTCGCCCCCGGCCGCAGCGAGTCCTGGGTCGCCACCGCGGCCCGCAACGGTGCCCGGATCTTCGCCGACGTCGGCTGGGACGACACCGGCCGCTGGGACCTGGACGCCCTCACCGACCTGGAGCACTGCCAGGCCTTCCTGCCCAACGCCGAGGAGGCGATGCGCTACACCCGCACCGACTGCCCGCGCGCCGCCGCCCACGCCCTGGCCGAGCGCGTGCCGCTCGCCGTGGTCACCCTCGGCGCGGAGGGCGCCTACGCGGTGGACTCGGCGACCGGGGCGAGCGCCGAGGTGCCCGCGATCGAGGTCGAGGCGCTCGACCCCACCGGCGCGGGCGACGTCTTCGTCGCCGGTTTCGTCACCGGAACCCTGGCGGACTGGCCGCTGGCCGACCGGCTGGCCTTCGCCGGGCTGACCGCGGCCCTCTCCGTCCAGGAGTTCGGCGGATCGCTCTCGGCGCCCGGCTGGGCGGAGATCGGCGCCTGGTGGCAGCAGATCCGCACCTTCGCCGACCAGGACCCGGCCGCGCTCCAGCGGTACG
Source organism: Streptomyces sp. CLV115 (assembly GCF_038448545.1). Taxonomy (NCBI): domain Bacteria; kingdom Bacillati; phylum Actinomycetota; class Actinomycetes; order Kitasatosporales; family Streptomycetaceae; genus Streptomyces; species Streptomyces sp. CLV115. Next base: position 49,064 of record NZ_JBCEWQ010000044.1, on the reverse strand, counting down.
CCTTCCTGGACGAGCTGCTGCCCGCCGCCGCCCGGCCCTGGCCGCTGCGCCGGGCGGTCCCCACGATCGGATTCCGCCACCCCTCCTGACCGGCGGACACGCCCGCCCCTTCGCGAGCCTGTACGAAAAAGCCCTCGGTGTTGCCGGTGCGGAGTCGTAGGCTTGGTAATCCGAGAGGTTGTCGATCGGCGAGAACCTTGCAACGGGAGGAATGTGCAGGCCACAGAGCCGGCCCATGACTCAGACACCCACAGCCCAGTCCCCTGCGCCGAGGCAGGCGCGAGCCCATTTCACCGTCCCCGCCAACCATCCGATGGTGACCGTTCTGGGCTCCGGCGACGCCTTGTTGCGCGTGATCGAGACGGCCTTCCCGGCGGCCGACATCCACGTCCGGGGAAACGAGGTCAGCGCCGCCGGTGACGCGACGGAAGTCGCGCTGATCCAGCGCCTGTTCGACGAGATGATGCTGGTGCTCCGCACCGGTCAGCCGATGACGGAGGACGCAGTGGAACGCTCGATCGCCATGCTCAGGGCGACTGAGAACGGCGAGGGGGACGGCGAGGAGACGCCGGCCGAGGTGCTCACCCAGAACATCCTCTCCAGCCGCGGTCGCACGATCCGCCCCAAGACGCTCAACCAGAAGCGGTACGTCGACGCGATCGACAAGCACACGATCGTGTTCGGCATCGGCCCCGCCGGTACCGGCAAGACCTATCTCGCCATGGCGAAGGCGGTCCAGGCCCTGCAGTCCAAGCAGGTCAACCGGATCATCCTGACCCGTCCCGCCGTCGAGGCGGGCGAGCGGCTCGGCTTCCTGCCCGGCACGCTCTACGAGAAGATCGACCCGTACCTGCGCCCGCTCTACGACGCGCTGCACGACATGCTCGACCCCGACTCGATCCCGCGGCTGATGGCGGCGGGCACGATCGAGGTGGCGCCGCTGGCGTACATGCGCGGCCGGACCCTCAACGACGCCTTCATCATCCTCGACGAGGCGCAGAACACCAGCGCCGAACAGATGAAGATGTTCCTGACCCGGCTCGGCTTCGACTCGAAGATCGTCATCACCGGTGACGTCACCCAGGTAGACCTGCCCAACGGCACCAAGAGCGGTCTGCGCCAGGTCCAGGAGATCCTGGACGGCGTCGAGGACGTGCACTTCTCCCGGCTCACCTCCCAGGATGTCGTCCGGCACAAGCTCGTCGGCCGTATCGTCGACGCGTACGAGAAGTACGACAACCGAGACAGCCACCAACGGAAGCAGTAGCAGCGCACCATGTCGATCGACGTCAACAACGAGTCCGGAACCGAGGTCGACGAGCAGGCGATCCTCGACATCGCCCGCTACGCGCTCGCGCGGATGAGGATCCACCCGCTCTCCGAGCTCTCGGTGATCGTGGTGGACACCGACGCCATGGAACAGCTCCACATCCAGTGGATGGACCTCCCGGGCCCGACCGATGTCATGTCCTTCCCGATGGACGAGCTGCGTCCGCCGGCCAAGGACGACGAGGAGCCCCCGCAGGGGCTCCTCGGTGACATCGTGCTCTGCCCGGAGGTCGCCAAGAAGCAGGGCGAGGACGCGGAGACCGGGCACTCCATGGACGAGGAGCTCCAGCTCCTCACGGTCCACGGAGTGCTGCACCTCCTCGGGTACGACCACGAGGAGCCGGACGAGAAGGCCGAGATGTTCGGCCTCCAGGCCGCGATCGTCGACGGCTGGCGCGCCGAGCACGGCCTGACCGGGCCGTCGCCCGCCCCCACCGTCTCGTGAGCGTTCCTCTCGTCCTCGGGGCCGTTCTGCTGGTCGTGGTCGGCTGGCTGGCGGCCTGCGCGGAGGCGGGCATCGCCCGGGTCTCCAGCTTCCGGGCCGCCGAGGCGGTCCGCTCCGGTCGGCGCGGCAGCGGGAAGCTGGAACAGGTCGCGGCGGACCCGACCCGTTATCTCAACGTCGCCCTGCTGGTCCGGGTCGCCTGTGAGATGTCGGCGGCCGTGCTCGTCACGTACGCCTGTCTGAAGGAGCTCCCGGAGACCTGGGAGGCGCTGGCCGTCGCCATGGGCGTGATGGTCCTCGTCTCCTACGTCGCCATCGGCGTCTCGCCGCGCACCATCGGCCGTCAGCACCCGCTGAACACCGCCACCGCCGCGGCGTACGTCCTGCTGCCGCTGGCCAGGGTCATGGGCCCGATCCCGCAACTGCTCATCCTCATCGGCAACGCGCTGACCCCGGGCAAGGGGTTCCGCAAGGGCCCGTTCGCCAGCGAGGCCGAACTGCGCGCGATGGTCGACCTCGCCGAGGCGGAGTCGCTGATCGAGGACGAGGAGCGCCGCATGGTGCACTCCGTCTTCGAGCTCGGTGACACGCTGGTGCGCGAAGTCATGGTGCCGCGCACGGACCTGGTCTGCATCGAGCGCTACAAGACGATCCGGCAGGCGCTGACCCTGGCGCTGCGCTCCGGCTTCTCGCGGATCCCGGTCACCGGGGAGAACGAGGACGACATCGTCGGCATCGTGTATCTCAAGGACCTGGTCCGCAAGACCCACATCAACCGCGAGTCGGAGGCCGACCTGGTCTCCACCGCGATGCGGCCGGCGTCCTTCGTGCCCGACACCAAGAACGCCGGTGACCTGCTGCGCGAGATGCAGCAGGAACGCAGCCACGTCGCCGTCGTGATCGACGAGTACGGAGGCACGGCGGGCATCGTCACCATCGAGGACATCCTCGAAGAGATCGTCGGCGAGATCACCGACGAGTACGACCGCGAACTCCCGCCCGTCCAGGAGCTGGGGAACGACTGCTTCCGGGTGACCGCGCGCCTTGACATCGGCGACCTCGGGGAGCTGTTCGGCCTCGACGAGTACGACGACGAGGACGTGGAGACCGTCGGCGGACTGCTGGCCAAGGCGCTGGGGCGGGTGCCGATCGCCGGGGCCTCGGCCGTCGTCGACCTGCCCGACGGCCGTCGGCTGCGGCTGACCGCGGAGTCCCCGGCGGGCCGCCGCAACAAGATCGTCACGGTGCTGGTGGAGCCGGTGCCGGACCAGGGGGAGGACGAGGGATGACCCCGCAGCAGCTCAGGGCGTTCTGCCTGGAGTTCAACGCGAGCGCCGAGGAGTTCCCGTTCAGCCCCGAGATCTTGGTCTTCAAAGTGCTCGGCAAGATGTTCGCGCTCAGCACGCTGGACGCCCGGCCGCTGACGGTGAACCTGAAGTGCGATCCGGACGAGGCGGTGCGGCTGCGGGAGAAGTACGACGCGGTGGTGCCGGGCTGGCACATGAACAAACGGCACTGGAACACGGTGACGGTGTCCGGGGTGCCGGACCGGGTGCTCCGCGAGCTGATCGAGGACTCCTACGACCTGGTGGTGGCGGGACTGCCGAAGGCGCAACGGCTCAGGCTCGACCGGCCGTAGGCGGTGCGCGTGCCCGTGCGCCCGGTTCGTATGCTCGGCACATGACTGAGAGCACCGACCTCGGCGCCGAGGACCGCAAGATCGTCACGCTGGCGCGCAGCGCCCGCGCCCGCAACGGTGTGCCGGAGGGCGCGGCCGTACGGGACGAGACCGGACGTACCTATGTCGCCGGCACCGTCCGGCTGGAGTCGCTGAAGCTCAGCGCGCTGCAGACCGCCGTGGCGATGGCCGTGGCCAGCGGAGCCACCTCGCTGGAGGCGGCCGCAGTCGTCTCCGAGGCGCAGACCCCGTCGGACGAGGACCGTGCCGCGGTACGGGACCTGGGCGGCCCGGACACCCCCGTCCTGCTCGCCGGGCCCGACGGCACCCTGCGGATCAGCGTGACGGCCGGCTGACGGCGGATGCGGCCGGGCGGCTGGTGACGGACGCGGTCGAGATCCCTCCGGCACAGGGATCTTGACAGCATCTGATGGACCATCAGTCGGCGCGTTTCGCTGCCATTGACTTCTTTTCGGCCGGAGCCGTCAATGGGCCCCCGTCGGCGCGGAGAGCCGCTGCGCCGCATCCGCAGGAGGGGGCTCCATGCGTCCGACCGACCGAAGAATCAGCATGCGAAGATCCGGCGCCCGGGGGCGGCCCGGACACCGCCGCCGCTGGGCCGCCGCGCTGGGCGTGGGCGCGCTCGTCGTGGCCGGGGGAGGGGTGCTCGCGGGCCCCGCGCAGGCCATGGTCACCGCCTCGGTGCCGGTGGACTTCCCCACCCACTGCATCCCGCCGGCCATCGCCGGCATCCCGCCGATCGACGGGACGACGAAGGCCTCGATCACCGTCGACAACGCCGCCCCGAAGGTGGGCGACACGGTCACCGTGACGTACACCGTCGTCGAAGCGGCCGCGAGCAACCCGGTCGATCTGGCACTGCCCGCCGACATCATGACGCCGACCGGCAAGGTCACCGTCGGCGGTGCGCAGAGCGCGAGCGTCACCGTCGCGGGCCCGAAGAAGAACGACCCGGTGCCCGGCAAGGGCACCTTCCCGTCGTTCTCGATGACCGGCACCTTCACGGTCACGGCGCCCGGCTCGATCACCCTGTCGCCCGGCGACTACAACATCCACACCAGCTACATCATGGAGCTGGATACCCCCTGCACGGTGACCGACCCGCCCGCCCCCGTCTCCGAGACGATCATCGCGACGGACGACGGCGGCCAGGTCAACGAGCGCGCCATCCGGCTCGGGGCCGCGTCCGGCAAGGCGGGCGACGAGGTCGCCGTCACCGGGTCGAAGTTCGCCCCGGGCGCGGACATCACCCTCGCCGGCCGGGCCGGTGACAGCCCGACCGCCGACACGGCCACCGTGAAGGCGGACGGCTCCGGCGGCTTCAGCGGCCGGCTCACCGTCAACGACCCGGCGACCACCGGCATCGTCGCCTACGAGGGCGGCGCCTGGGACCCGGCCAAGGGCGCGGGCCCGCAGGCCTACACCGTCACCGGTGGCGGCGGCGAGATCCCGGACGGCAGCCAGCGGCTCAACACCTCCGTCCAGGCGGGCACGCTCGCCATGCTCCAGGCCGGGGACACCGTCGAGATGTCGGCGGTCGACTTCGGCCGGGGCGGCGCCTCCCGCGGCTCCCTGCAGACGGTGACGGTCGAGGACTTCCGCGGCGGCCCCGCGGGCTGGTCCCTGACCGGAAAGGTCACCGACTTCCAGGGCCCCGGCGGCGCGACGATCGGCGCGTCCGCACTCTCCTGGACCCCGGTCTGCGCGACGAAGCCCGGCAGCCCGAGCACCTGCGCGGCGGGTTCCGCGGGACCGGTCGGCAGCGCGGGCGCCACCCTGGCGTCCACACCGAACGGGACCTTCACCGGCGGCGAGTTCACCGTCGACGCCCGGCTCGCGCTGAACGTACCGGCGTACACCGCCCCCGGCGCGTACTCCGGCGTGCTCACCCTCACCCTCACGTGACCGAGCGCTCCCGAGCAACCGGCGGTCCGGGCGCGCACCCGCCCGGACCGTCCGTCCCGACCACCACCCGGGGGTTTTGAACCGTGCGCCACATCCGTGTACTGCTCCTGGCCGGCGTCCTCCTGCTGATCGGCGCGCCCGCGGCCGACGCCGCGGACAACGGCAGCTGGTCGGTCTTCCCGGCCACCGCACGGGCCGGCCAGCGCCCGTACTTCTACCTCTCGGCCGACCCCGGCGCCACGCTCCACGACAAGGTCACCGTCACCAACAGGACGGACCGGCCGCAGACCTTCCGGCTGTACGCCGCCGACGCCTACAACACCGCCCGCGACGGCGGCTTCGCCGTCCGCACCCGCGACGAGAAGCAGAGCTCGGTCGGTGCCTGGGCGAGGACCGGCCGCGACCGGGTCACCGTCGAGCCGCACGGCTCGGTCACCGTCCCGGTCACCATCGCCGTGCCCGAGAACGCCGAACCGGGCGACCACCCTGGCGCGCTCGTCGCACTGGACGAGCGCATCGACCCCGCCGACGCCGGTGCCGTCGCCGTCGGCATCCAGAAGGCGGTCGGCGCCCGGATCTATCTGCGGGTCAACGGTCCGACCATGCCCGCCCTCTCCGTGGACGACGTCCGGGTCGAGCACAGCCAGCCCCTGGTCCCCGGCACCGGGAAGAGCCGGGCCGTGATCTCGTACACGCTCCACAACCGGGGCAATGTCACCCTCAGCCCCAAGGTCGCCCTCAAGGCCGAGGGCCTCTTCGGCCGAACCCTGCTCGCCCGCGACCTGAAGAAGATCCCCTCCGAACTGCTGCCCCGCCAGCAGGTCCGGCTGACCGAGCAGTGGGCCGGCGCGCCCCAGCTGGAATGGGGCGAGATCCGGCTGACCGCGAGCGCCCGCGAGACCCGGGAGTCCGCCACCGCCTCGTACTTCGCGCTGCCCTGGCTGGTCGCCGGGATCCTGCTGGTGATCGTCGGCGGGGGCACGGGGATGTGGATACGGGCCCGCCGGGGCCGCACCCGCACCGCCTGAGACGACATCCGACAGGCCCCGCCGCGGCCCTTGGTGCGGCGGGGCCGCCGGGATCGGGGACAATGGGCGCCATGAGCGTTCGACCTGACACAGATGCCGCCGCGCAGCAGGCCGCGGGCAAAGCCCCCCACCGGGCCGGTTTCGCCTGCTTCGTGGGCCGCCCCAACGCGGGCAAGTCCACCCTCACGAACGCTCTGGTCGGCCAGAAGGTGGCGATCACCTCCAACCGGCCGCAGACCACCCGGCACACCGTGCGCGGCATCGTGCACCGTGACGACGCGCAGCTGATCCTGGTCGACACGCCCGGTCTCCACAAGCCGCGCACGCTGCTGGGCGAGCGTCTCAACGACGTCGTACGGACCACCTGGGCCGAGGTCGACGTCATCGGCTTCTGCCTGCCGGCCGACCAGAAGCTCGGCCCCGGCGACAAGTACATTGTCAAGGAACTCGCGGGCATCAAGAAGACCCCGAAGATCGCCATCATCACCAAGACCGACCTGGTCGACTCCAAGCAGCTCGCCGAACAGCTGCTGGCCGTCTCCCGCCTCGGCGAGGAGCTCGGCTTCGAGTGGGCCGAGATCATCCCGGTCTCCGCGGTCAAGGACACCCAGGTCGGTCTGCTCGGCGACCTGATCGCCCCGCTGCTCCCCGAGAGCCCGCCGCTCTACCCGGAGGGCGACCTCACCGACGAGCCCGAGATGGTCATGGTCGCGGAACTGATCCGCGAGGCCGCGCTCGAAGGCGTACGGGACGAGCTGCCGCACTCCATCGCGGTCGTCGTCGAGGAGATGCTGCCGCGCGAGGGCCGCCCGGCGGACAAGCCGCTGCTCGACATCCACGCCAACGTCTACATCGAGCGCCCGAGCCAGAAGGGCATCATCATCGGCCCGAAGGGCAAGCGGCTGAAGGACGTCGGCACCAAGTCCCGCAAGCACATCGAGGCGCTGCTCGGCACTCCGGTCTTCCTGGACCTCCATGTGAAGGTCGCGAAGGACTGGCAGCGCGACCCGAAGCAGCTGCGCAAGCTCGGCTTCTGAGTCCGGCCCGGTCCGGCGGCCGGAGGGCGGCGCAGTTGCCCGAAGCCGCTGTGGCCCTCCGGGGCCGTGGGGTGCGAGGGCGGCCGCGGGGGTGGGCCCGAAACGGCTGCGCAAGCCCGGCTTCCGAGCCGGGCCACCGGGAGACCGGTCTCACGCGCCCTCCTTCAGGACGCGTGAGATCAGTGCCCGCTGGGCGTCGGTCAGCCTCGGGTCCGCGCAGTGGACCGTCCGGTCGCCGACCGTGATCGCGTACCGGAAGCCGTCCGGCACACCGCGGGGCGGGGTGTCGTGGCCCGCCGCGAGCGCCGTCTCGGCCAGCGCCTCCCACTCCGGCGCGTCGGCCAGCCCGGCGGTGTCGACCTCGCGGCGGCGTGCGATGCCGGCGAAGCCGCCGGTCCTGCTGACCTGGATCCGCATGTGGTGTCCTCCAACGCCGGGCGGGCCGGGCAAGGGGCCGGAACCGCGTCATGCGGTCGGAACGCCCACCTCCGACCACGCCTTCAGGACGGCCTCGGCCTCGTCGCCCTCGCCGAAGCGGCTGCGGGCGGCGGCGACCGTCAGCCGGGCGAAGTCCGCGAAGTCCGCGTCCACGGCCAGTTGACCACCTGTGAGCACATCGAACCAGAGCTGACCGGCCCGCTCCCACGCATTGCCGCCGAGCGCCGTCGCCAGCAGATAGAACGCGCGGTTCGGAATGCCCGAGTTGAGGTGCACCCCGCCGTTGTCCTCGCCGGTGTGGACGTAGTCCTCCATCGAGGCCGGCTGCGGGTCCTTGCCCAGCACGTCGTCGTCGTACGCCGTGCCCGGCGCCTTCATCGAGCGCAGCGCGACGCCCTGGACGCGGGGTGCGAGCAGTCCGGCGCCGATCAGCCAGTCCGCCTGGTCGGCGCTCTGGCCCAGCGAGTACTGCTTGACCAGGGAGCCGAAGACGTCGGACATGGATTCGTTGAGCGCGCCGGACTGGCCGTAGTAGCTCAGATTGGCGGTGTACTGGGTCAGGCCGTGGGTCAGCTCGTGGCCGATCACGTCGATGGCGACGGTGAAGTCCAGGAAGATCTCGCCGTCCCCGTCGCCGAAGACCATCTGCTCGCCGTCGAAGAAGGCGTTGTTGTACTTCTCGTCGTAGTGCACGGAACCGATCAGCGGCAGTCCGTTGCCGTCGATCGAACGGCGGCCGTACGCCTTGAGCAGCAGTTCGAAGGTGGCGCCGAGGCCCGCGTACGCGCGGTTCACGCTCGCGTCCTTCGTCGGATCCTGGCCCTCGGCGCGGACCTTGGTGCCGGGCAGCTGTGTGCCGTTGCGGCAGTCGTACAGGACGCGCTCGGGCTTGTCGGACACCTCCCCGTCGGACGCGGGGGCGACGGGCACGGTGACGACCGTGGCCATCTGGCGGCGGGTGCGGCGGGCGGCGTCGCCCTCCAGGGTGCGACGGGAGGGCCCGGCGAGATCGGGGTTGTCGGACTGCGACAGCTTGTCGAGGACATGAGGCGGCACGATCGTGCAGAAGACGGGCTGGAACCCGTGCTGAGACTGAGGGTGCATGCAGCCGACTGTGGCAGCAGGTAACCGCTATGTCACTGGTTGCGATCAGGATTGACGAAATGGAGTGATCGATCACGGTTGGGCGTTTCCGGCGCCCGGTCCCGCATACTGATACGGGACCGACGCATCGGGCGCCTCTCGGTTAGTCTCGTCGCATCATGCGTTTCGGGCTGCTTCTTCTTAGCTGCCGCGGCGAGGGCCTGTAGTCGTAGGCCGACCCCCTCCCCGCGGAGTCTGGTGTTGCAGCGACACAGTCGGCCGTCCCACCTGGTTGGACCCCGAGGAGCCGTACGCCATGACCGCCGCAAATCCCGCTCAGTCCTCCGCCGAAGCCGCTGTCGGCCGCCCGACGCCGATCACCAACGCGACTCGGCTGCAGAAGCCGTCCGGGATGCCGATCCACAAGTACGGCGGCTACGAGGCCGTCGAGATCCCCGACCGCACCTGGCCGGACAACCGGATCACGGTCGCGCCCCGCTGGCTCTCCACCGACCTGCGCGACGGCAACCAGGCCCTGATCGACCCGATGTCGCCGGCCCGCAAGCGCGAGATGTTCGATCTGCTCGTACGCATGGGCTACAAGGAGATCGAGGTCGGCTTCCCGTCCTCCGGCGAGACCGACTTCGCGTTCGTCCGCTCCATCATCGAAGAGGGCGCGATCCCCGAGGACGTGACGATCTCCGTCCTGACACAGGCCCGCGAGGACCTGATCGAGCGGACCGTCGAGTCCGTCGTCGGCGCCCGCCGCGCCACCGTGCACCTGTACAACGCGACGGCGCCCACCTTCCGCCGGGTCGTCTTCCGCGGCTCCAAGGACGACATCAAGCAGATCGCCGTGGACGGCACCCGGCTGGTCATGGAGTACGCGGAGAAGCTGCTGGGCCCGGAGACGACCTTCGGCTACCAGTACAGCCCCGAGATCTTCACCGACACCGAGCTGGACTTCGCCCTGGAGGTCTGCGAGGCGGTCTGTGACGTCTGGCAGCCCGAGGAGGGGCGCGAGATCATCCTCAACCTGCCCGCGACCGTGGAGCGTTCGACGCCGTCCACGCACGCGGACCGGTTCGAGTGGATGTCGCGCAACCTGTCGCGCCGCGAGTTCATCTGCCTGTCGGTCCACCCGCACAACGACCGCGGCACCGCCGTCGCCGCCGCCGAACTGGCCGTCATGGCCGGCGCGGACCGGGTCGAGGGCTGCCTGTTCGGCCAGGGCGAGCGCACCGGCAACGTCGACCTGGTCACCCTGGGCATGAACCTGTTCTCGCAGGGCGTCGACCCGCAGATCGACTTCTCGCAGATCGACGAGATCCGCCGCACCAGCGAGTACTGCAACCAGATGGAGGTCCACCCGCGCCACCCCTACGCGGGCGACCTGGTCTACACCGCCTTCTCCGGCTCCCATCAGGACGCCATCAAGAAGGGCTTCGACGCCATGGAGGCCGACGCGGCCGCCCGGGGAAAGACGGTCGACGACATCGAGTGGGCGGTGCCGTACCTGCCGATCGACCCGAAGGACGTCGGCCGCAGCTACGAGGCCGTCATCCGGGTCAACTCGCAGTCCGGCAAGGGCGGAATCGCCTACGTCCTGAAGAACGACCACAAACTGGACCTGCCGCGCCGGATGCAGATCGAATTCTCCCGGATCATTCAGGCCAAGACGGATGCCGAGGGCGGCGAGGTCACGCCGGCGCAGATCTGGTCCACGTTCCGCGACGAGTACCTGCCCAGCCCGGAGAACGCCTGGGGCCGCGTGCAGATCCGCACCGGCCAGACCACCACCGGCTCCGACGGCAAGGACACGATCACCGTCGAGGCGACCGTGGACGGCGCGGACACCGTGCTGACCGGTACCGGCAACGGACCGATCTCCGCGTTCTTCGAAGCGCTGCAGGCCATCGGCATCGACGCCCGGCTGCTGGACTACACCGAGCACACCATGAGCGAGGGTGCCAGCGCCCAGGCCGCCTCGTACATCGAGTGCGCGATCGACGGAAAGGTCCTGTGGGGCATCGGCATCGACGCCAACACCACCCGGGCCTCGCTGAAGGCGGTCGTCTCCGCGGTCAACCGCGCCACCCGCTGATCCGGCGCCCGCGAGGGCGTTCCGCCGCACGGCCGGGAACCCCGTCCACCCGCTTCCGGGGGGCGGGGTTCGGCCATCTCCGGGCGGTTGTGACGGGCGAGGTACTGACGCCACATCACGACTGTGGTTAACATCACGTCCACACGGCAATGTTGCCGGAGGGGGCACCTCCCGTGCTTTTAGGGCTACGGGGGAGTTACGGAGGTGTGCGACGTGCGGTCAGGCATGGGACAACGCGCCATGAAGCTGCGTATCTGCGGCATCCGCACCGTCTGGGACCCCGTCGGCGACGGCGAGTTCTTCTGCCCCGGCTGCGGCGGCGACCGCAACTACCGCAGGCTCACCGGCCGTCGGCGCTTCGCGGTGCTCGGCGTGCCGATGCTGCGGCGCGGCACCGTCGGCCCGGTCGTCGAATGCGCCGCCTGCCACGAGCACTTCGGCACCGACGCGCTCGACCACCCCACCACCACCCGGCTCTCCGCCATGCTCCGGGACGGCGTCCACACCGTCGCGCTCGGCGTCCTCGCGGCCGGCGGCACCACCTCCCGCACCGTACTGGAGACCGCGGCCACCATCGTGCGCGGCGCCGGGTTCGACGACTGCACCGAGGAACAGCTCTGCACCGTCGTCGAGGTCCTCGCCGCCGACACCGGCCAGGGCTCCGCCTTCGACCCCGCGGCCGATGCGTGCGGAGCGGCCCTCGCCATCGAACTGCACGAGGCGCTGGAACCCCTCGGCCCGCACCTCGCCCCCGCCGGACGCGAATCGATTCTGCTCCAGGGCGCCCGGATCGCCCTCGCCGACGGACCGTACGGGCAGGCGGAGCGCGAGGTGCTGACCACGGTCGGCGGCGCGCTCCAGCTCTGCGCCCAGGACACCGCCCGGCTGCTCGCCGAGGCGGCGCGCACGCCCTCCTGACCCGCCCCGGCCCCGGCCGCCCTCCCCGTACCGGACAATGGACGCATGAGCTTGTTCCGGGACGACGGCGTGGTGCTGCGCACGCAGAAGCTGGGCGAGGCCGACCGGATCATCACGATCCTGACCCGCGGCCACGGCCGGGTGCGCGCCGTCGCGCGCGGGGTGCGCCGCACGAAGTCCAAGTTCGGGGCCCGGCTGGAGCCCTTCTCCCACGTCGACGTGCAGTTCTTCGCCCGGGGCAGCGAGCTGATCGGCCGCGGGCTGCCGCTCTGCACCCAGAGCGAGACGATCGCCCCCTACGGTGGCGGCATCGTCACCGACTACGCCCGCTACACCGCGGGCACCGCGATGCTGGAGACCGCCGAGCGGTTCACCGACCACGAGGGCGAGCCCGCGGTCCAGCAGTACCTGCTGCTCGTCGGCGGGCTGCGCACCCTCGCCCGCGGCGAACACGAGCCGCATCTCATCCTCGACGCGTTCCTGCTGCGCTCGCTGGCCGTCAACGGCTACGCACCCAGCTTCGAGGACTGCGCCAAGTGCGGAATGTCCGGACCGAACCGGTTCTTCTCGGTCTCGGCGGGGGGCGTCATATGCGGCGACTGCCGGGTGCCCGGCAGCGTCGTACCCTCGGCTGAGGCCGTCACACTGCTGAGCGCACTGCTCAGCGGCGACTGGGAGACGGCGGACGCGTGCGAGGCGCGTCATGTCAGGGAGGGGAGCGGACTGGTGTCCGCCTATCTGCACTGGCATCTGGAGCGCGGGCTGCGCTCACTGCGGTACGTAGAGAAGTGACACAGGCAGATCAGGCACAGGGAGCGAGACAGTTCATGGCAGTACGCGGGATGCTCGGCGGCCGTAACCGGCGCGACTACAAGACCCCGGAGCCGCACCCCTCCGGTGCCACGCCCCCGAAGATCCCCGGCGAGCTGGTGCCCAAGCACGTGGCCGTCGTGATGGACGGCAACGGCCGCTGGGCCAAGGAACGCGGCCTCCCGCGCACCGAGGGCCACAAGGTCGGCGAGGGCGTCGTCATGGACGTGCTCAAGGGCTGCATCGAGATGGGCGTGAAGAACCTCTCGCTGTACGCGTTCTCCACCGAGAACTGGAAGCGGTCCCCGGAGGAGGTGAAGTTCCTGATGAACTTCAACCGGGACGTGATCCGCCGCCGCCGCGACGAGATGGACGAACTGGGCATCCGCATCCGCTGGGTCGGCCGCATGCCCAAGCTGTGGAAGTCCGTCGTCCAGGAGCTCCAGGTCGCCCAGGAGCAGACCAAGGACAACGACAGGATGACGCTGTACTTCTGCGTCAACTACGGCGGCCGGGCCGAGATCGCGGACGCGGCGCAGCGGATCGCCCAGGACGTCGCGGCCGGGAAGCTCGACCCGTCCAAGGTCAACGAGAAGACCTTCGCGAAGTACATCTACTACCCGGACATGCCGGACGTGGACCTCTTCGTCCGCCCCAGCGGCGAGCAGCGCACGTCCAACTACCTGATCTGGCAGAGCGCCTACGCCGAGATGGTCTTCCAGGACGTGCTCTGGCCGGACTTCGACCGCCGTGACCTGTGGCGGGCCTGTCTGGAATTCGCCCAGCGGGACCGTCGCTTCGGCGGTGCGGTGGAGGCGGGTACCGCGGAGCCGGCCGTCTGACCCTGCCGTTACGATTCCGCCCCATGACAACTCAGGGGCGGGAACCGGAAGGGGCCGTGGTCGAGCTGGAGTACCAGCCGACCACGGCCGATTTCGCGGAGGCGCTGAACGCCCGCGCGAAGATCAGCAGAAGTGGCCGTATGCAGCGCAAGCTGCTGATTCTGATGCCGGCGCTGGCCGTGCTGATGGGCATCACGATCGCGAGCGGCCGGCGTGGCCCGGGGGCGCCGGTCTGGGTGGGGCTCGTCTTCGTGATGCTGGCCGTGGTCCTGACGCCCTGGCTCCAGGGCCGGCAGCTGTACCGGTTCGCCGTGCGCCAGGGCAGCTGCCGCACGGTGGTGCGCGAGACCGGCATAGAAGTGGCCACGGACCACAGCACCATGACCGTCCACTGGCCGATGGTGCCCCGCTACCGGGAGACTCCGCAGCTCTTCGTGCTGTTCAGCGGCGACAAGCAGGCCACCGGGATCACCATGCTGCCCAAGCGCGGCCTGCGCGGGCCGGAAGACCTCGACCGGCTGCGGAGCGTGCTCGACCGCAACGTGCAGAGGCTCTGAGACGGGCTCGGGGCCGGGGACGCCGGCCCCGCACCGTCACTTCTTCGCGGCCGCGCACTCCGCGCAGGTGCCGAAGATCTCCACCGTATGGGCGACGTTCACATACCCGTGCTGGGCGGCGATCGTCTCCGCCCACTGCTCCACCGCGGGCCCCTCGACCTCCACGGCCTTGCCGCACATCCGGCACACCAGGTGGTGATGGTGGTCTCCGGTCGAGCAGCGGCGGTACACGGACTCGCCGTCCGTGGTGCGCAGCACGTCGACCTCCCCGGCGTCGGCCAGGGACTGGAGGGTGCGGTAGACGGTGGTGAGCCCGACCGAGTCGCCGCGGTGTTTGAGCACGTCGTGCAGCTCCTGGGCGCTGCGGAACTCGTCCACCTCGTCGAGCGCCGCCGCCACCGCCGCCCGCTGCCGGGTCGACCGGCCGCGTACCGGAGCCGCGTTCGTTCCACTGATCGGCGCCGTCGCCACAGCAGCCTCCTCGTGTCGCCCGTACTTGTGTCGGGCCATTGTGCCAGCCCGTCCGGGCGTCACGGTCAGATCCGGAGCTCGTCCGGGGCCGGACGGGTGGCCGGTACTTCCAGGGTGCACTCCTCGGACGCCGCTTCGCTCCGGCGGGCGCGGCTTCTGGCCAGCGGGGCCGCCAGCAGCGTCAGGGCGACGAAGACCCCGATGGCCAGCAGCACGATCGTCGCGCCGGGCGGGACGTCCTGGTAGTACGAGGTGACGGTGCCGGCCAGGGTCACCGCGGTACCGATGGCGACCGACAGCACGAACGTCACCTTGAAGGACCGGGAGATCTGCTGCGCGGCCGCGACCGGGACCACCATCAGGGCGCTGACCAGCAGCAGCCCGACGACCCGCATCGCGACGGTGACGGTCACCGCCGCCGTCACGGCGACCAGCAGGTTCAGCGCGCGTACCGGCAGCCCGGTGACCCGGGCGAACTCCTCGTCCTGGCTGACCGCGAACAGCTGGCGGCGCAGCCCCAGCGCCACCAGCAGCACGAAGGCGGCCAGCACGCAGATCGAGGTGATGTCCTCGGAGGAGACCGTGGACAGGGAGCCGAAGAGGTACGAGGTGAGGTTGGCGTTGGACCCGGTGTCGGAGAGGTTGATCAGCAGCACACCGCCCGCCATGCCGCCGTAGAACAGCATGGCCAGCGCGATGTCGCCGCGGGTGCGTCCGTACCAGCGGATCAGTTCCATCACGACGGCACCGGCGACGGCCACCGCCGTGGCCATCCAGACCGGGCTGGTGGAGAGCAGGAAGCCGAGGCCGACACCGGTCATCGCGATGTGGCCGATGCCGTCGCCCATCAGGGCCTGGCGGCGCTGGACGAGGTAGATGCCGACGGAGGGCGCGATGACGCCGACGAGCACGGCGGCGAGCAGGGCCCGCTGCATGAAGGGAGGGTCGAGGAATTCCATGGTCAGCTCAGCAGTCCCGTCCGGACGGGCTCGGAGGCCGCGTGGGGGTGTACGTGGTCGTGTCCGGGCAGCGCGTGCTGGCCCAGGGCCTTCGGGGGCGGCCCGTCGTGCATCACACAGCCGTCGCGCAGCACGATCGCGCGGTCGATCAGCGGCTCCAGCGGGCCGAGCTCGTGCAGCACGAGCAGCACCGTGGTGCCGGCCGCGACCTGCTCGCGCAGGGTCGCGGCGAGGATCTCCTGGCTGGCCAGGTCGACGCCGGCCATCGGCTCGTCCATGATCAGCAGCTCGGGTTCGGCGGCCAGCGCGCGGGCGATCAGCACCCGCTGGTGCTGCCCGCCGGAGAGGGCGTTCACCGAGTCCCCGGCGCGGTCGGCGAGGCCGACGAGCTCGATGGCCCGGTCGACGGCGGCCCGGTCGGCCCTGCGGAGCAGGCCCAGCCTCGTACGGGACAGCCGTCCGGAGGTGACGACCTCGCGGATCGTGGCGGGGACGCCGCCGGCCGCCGTGGTGCGCTGGGGCACGTAGCCGATCCGCGCCCAGGAGCGGAAGCGGCGCAGCGGGGTGCCGAACAGCTCGACGGAGCCGCCGGTGAGCGGGACCTGGCCGATGACGGAACGTACGGCGGTCGACTTGCCGGAGCCGTTGGCGCCGAGCAGGGCGGCGACCTCGCCGCGGTGGACGGTCAGGTCGATGCCGCGCAGCACCGGACGCGCGCCGAGGGTGGCGGTGGCGCCCCGCACGGTTATCACGGGGTCGGTCGTGGTGCTCCCGGTCTCGGGCATGTGCGCCTCCGATGCTGCTGTGGCGGGGGGTACGAGAGTCACTTCGCGCCGAGCGCCTTCTGCAGGGCGGCGAGATTGGACCGCATGACCTCGATGTAGTCGGCGCCCTTGGACTTGGGCGTGATGCCTTCGAGCGGGTCCAGGACGTCGGTCTTCAGGCCGGTGTCCTTGGCGAGCGTCTTCGCCGTCCTGTCGCTGGCGAGCGTCTCGAAGAACACGGTGGTGGCCCGGTCCTTCTCGGCGATGGTGTGGATCTCGCTGATCCGGGCCGGGCTGGGCTCGGCCTCGGGGTCGACCCCGGCGATGCCCTCCTGGGTGAGGCCGTAGCGCTCGGCGAGGTACCCGAAGGCGGAGTGGGTGGTGATGAACGTCTTGGTGGCGGTGTTCTTCAGGCCGTCCGCGTACGCCTTGTCCAGCGCGTCGAGCTTGCCGACCAGCGCGGCCGTGTTCTTCCGGTAGTCCGCGGCGTGGCCGGGGTCGGACTTCTCCAGGGAGGCGCCCACGCCCTTGGCGACCTCGGCGTACTTCACCGGGTCCAGCCAGATGTGGGGGTCGGCGCCGGCCTCGTCGCCGTGGTGCTCGTGGCCGTGCTCCTCGCCGCCGGCCTCGGTGCCGTGGTCCTCCAGCGTGGTGAGCTTCGCGGCGTCGACGGCGTCCTTCGCGCCGGACTGCCCGATGGCGTCGTCCACGGCGGGCTGGATGCCCTTGAGGTACAGGATGTAGTCGGCGTCGGTGAGCCCGCCGATCTGCCGCGGGCTGAGCTCCAGGTCGTGCGGCTCGACGCCCGGCTTGGTCAGCGTGGTGACGGAGACGTGTTCCCCGCCTATCTGCTCGGCCAGGAACTGCATCGGATAGAACGAGGCCACCACGTCCAGCTTGTCGCCGTTCTTGTGGTCCGCGGTGTCCGAGGAGGAGCAGGCGGTGAGCGCGGTGAGGCCGAGGGCGACTGCTCCGGCGACCGCGGCGGTAGGTATGAGGCGGCTGACGTTCATGACAGTCATTTTCAACAAAACTGGAAACGATTGTCAACAAGGCTTATGAGATGACTTCCCGGCCGACGGCGCCGGTACCGATTTGATCCAGGGGCCGTCCCCGCCGGTAATCTGAGTCATTCGCCCGCCCGTCTCCCGAACACCACCCCCCACCGAGGCGCTTCGCGCCGCACCCTGTCCCATTTCGTCGCAATGAAGAGAGCACCGTGGCCGCCGACAAGATCGACTCCATCGTCAGCCTGAGCAAGCGCCGTGGCTTCGTCTACCCGTGCAGTGAGATCTACGGCGGTCAGCGCGCCGCCTGGGACTACGGGCCGCTGGGTGTCGAGATGAAGGAGAACCTCAAGCGCCAGTGGTGGCGCTACATGGTCACCTCGCGCGAGGACGTGGTCGGTCTCGACTCGTCGGTCATCCTCGCCCCCGAGGTCTGGTCCGCCTCCGGCCACGTCGCCACGTTCACCGACCCGCTGACCGAGTGCACCTCCTGCCACAAGCGCTTCCGCGCCGACCACCTGGAGGAGGCGTACGAGGAGAAGCACGGTCACGCGCCCGCGAACGGGCTGACCGAGCTGAACTGCCCCAACTGCGGCAACAAGGGCACCTTCACCGAGCCCAAGCAGTTCTCGGGCCTGCTCTCCACCCACCTCGGCCCGACCCAGGACTCCGGCTCGGTCGCGTATCTGCGTCCCGAGACCGCCCAGGGCATCTTCACCAACTTCGGCCAGGTGCTGCAGACCTCGCGCAAGAAGCCGCCGTTCGGCATCGCCCAGATGGGCAAGTCGTTCCGGAACGAGATCACTCCGGGCAACTTCATCTTCCGCACCCGCGAGTTCGAGCAGATGGAGATGGAGTTCTTCGTCAAGCCGGGCGACGACGAGGAGTGGCAGCAGTACTGGATGGACCAGCGCTGGAACTGGTACACGGACCTCGGCATGCGCGAGGAGAACATGCGCTGGTTCGAGCACCCGGCGGAGAAGCTCTCCCACTACTCCAAGCGCACCGCCGACATCGAGTACCGCTTCCGCTTCGGCGGCAGCGAGTGGGGTGAGCTGGAGGGCGTCGCCAACCGCACGGACTACGACCTCAAGGCGCACTCCAAGGCCTCCGGCACCGACCTGGTGTTCTTCGACCAGGAGGCCGGTGAGCGCTGGACCCCGTACGTCATCGAGCCGGCGGCCGGTGTCGGCCGCGCGATGCTCGCCTTCCTCCTCGATGCCTACATCGAGGACGAGGCGCCCAACGCCAAGGGCGTCATGGAGAAGCGCACCGTGATGCGTCTCGACCCGCGTCTGGCGCCGGTCAAGGTCGCCGTCCTGCCGCTGTCCCGCAACCCGCAGCTGTCGCCGAAGGCCAAGGGCCTCGCGGCCGACCTGCGGAAGAACTGGAACATCGAGTTCGACGACGCGGGCGCCATCGGCCGCCGCTACCGCCGTCAGGACGAGATCGGTACGCCGTTCTGCGTCACGGTCGACTTCGACACCCTCGACGACAACGCGGTGACCGTGCGCGAGCGCGACACCATGAAGCAGGAGCGCGTCTCCCTGGACCAGATCCAGGCCTACCTCGGCGCCCGCCTGATCGGCTGCTGACGTATCGACCGCACCGACGAAGCCCCCGGTTCCCCGTACGGAACCGGGGGCTTCGTCGCGCACCGGGCGCCCCCACCCAGGAGGCCCCCGATGCCGTCAATGACACCGGCGGGGTCACCCGATGCGTCCACGTGCGCAAGTCGGGGTGCGGCGGCAGCCGGGCCGGGACACCTGCGGCCGGGGCGAACGGGTGCGGTGCCCGCCCCGCCCCGGTCCGGGGCCGGGAGCATCCGGCCGAGGCCCATCGGGCGACCGTCGGCCCGTCCGGCCGACCACCCGGCGCGGGAGCCGGGCCCAAAAGCCGGTGCGGGTGCGCACCGGACCGGGGTACGGTTCCGGCATGTCTTCGTTCTTCCAGATCTACGAGTGAGAGCGCGGCGGGTTCGACCACCCGCCGCCCACCGGACCCCTTCCAGGTCGCCTGAGACCTCACTTCGCACTACGAACCGGAGAACGCCGTGGCCAAGAGCCGTAACAACCTTCTCGGTGTGGGCGGACAGCGCAAGAAGCTGTCCCGCGCCGATCAGCAGGGCGCGGGCGGCGCCCGCAACACCGACCGCAAGGCGGCGGCCGACCAGAAGCAGGAGCTGCTGCGCAGGATGCGCGAGCGCGCCCAGTCCGGCACCGCCCCCGAGGCGGCCCCGGCGGACGGTGCCGCGGACGCGTCCGGGCAGGACGCCCCGGCCGAGAGCTGACGCCTCCTCACCACCCGTACGACCGTGGGCCCGGATCACCTCGTGATCCGGGCCCACGCCCTTGTCCGCGCCCCGTGACCGCCCCGCGCTCACGCCACCCTGCGCGGCAGCCGCAGGCTCAGCAGCGTCGTCAGCACCACCGCGGCCAGCTGCACCAGCAGCGTCACGGCCAGCGCGTCCCGCATCCCGGCGCCCGGGACCAGGGCGAGGAACAGCGTGCCGAGCGTGGCGACCCCCAGGGCCAGCGCGGCCTGCTGGGTCGTCGTCATCACCCCGCCGCCCACCCCGGCCCGCGCGGCCGGTACGTCGGAGAGCACGATCCGGAACAGGACGGGCAGCTGGAGCCCCTGCCCGAACCCCGCGATCGCGACCCCCGGCAGCAGCCCCAGTGCCCCGAGACCGGACCACTCGCGCCACACGGTGATCGCCAGCACCAGCACCCCCGTCGCCTGGATCAGCCCGCCGGCCGTCACGACCCGGCTGCCGTACCGCAGGATCAGCCGCGGACCGGCCAGCGACGCCACGAAGAACGCCGCCGCCATCGGCGCCATCGACAGCCCGGCCGCGGCCGGACCCAGCTCCAGCCCCTGCTGGAGGGCGACCGCGATGACGAACATGAAGCCGCCGAAGCCGATCGAGAACGGCACCACCAGCGCCAGCCCGCGGCGCAGCGACTCCAGCCGCAGCAGGCTCGGCGGCACCAGCGGGGTCAGCCCGCGGCGGTCGGCCCGCCGCTCCACCCGGTAGAACGCGTAACCGGCGAACGGGAACAGGGCCAGCGAGACCCAGGTCCACAGCGGCCAGCCCGCGGCGCGCCCCTCCGTCAGCGGGGCGAGCAGCGTCACCAGCGACACGGTCAGCAGCAGCGTGCCCGGCACGTCGACCGGCGCGGGCCGCTCGGAGCGGGTCTCCGGCACGGCGCGGGCGGCCAGCACCAGCCCCACCGCCGCCACCGGAACGTTCACCAGGAACACCGAACGCCAGCCCGCGCTCTCGCCGAACACCGACGACAGCGGCGCGGCGGCGACGAGGACACCGCCGAGGATCTGGCCCGCCACCATGGAGAGTCCGGCCGTCGCCCCGTACAGGCCCATCGCCCGGGCCCGCCGGTGGCCCGACGTGGCCGCCTGGATGGTCGCGAGCACCTGCGGCAGCATCAGCGCGGCCGCGGCGCCCTGGGCCACCCGCGCCGCCACCAGCGTCCAGGCGTCGGGGGCGAGGCCGCAGGCGAGCGAGGTGACCCCGAAGGCGGCCATGCCCAGCAGGAAGAGCCGGCGCCGCCCGGCCATGTCCCCGAGCCGGCCGCCGAGGACGAGCAGCACGGCGTAGGAGAGGCCGTAGCCCGCGACGACCAGTTCGAGCAGGGCGGGGCCCGCGGCCAGATCGTGGTCGATCGTCGGCAGGGCGACGTTCACGATGAAGAAGTCGATGAGCGGCAGCGCCGCACCGAGCAGCACGGTGAACAGTCCGAGCGCGCCGAGCACCGGATCGGGGTGGTCGTGCCGCACCACGGCGTCGGCGGTGGCGGAGGGTTGCGTCCGTACAGTTGATTCACTCACGCCATCGAGAATCGCGGCCTTACCAGCCTGGTACCAGAGTGTCTTTATCCTGGTACAAGGAGCACCTGGCAGAGCGCCGAGCGGTTCGGCAGGCTGGAGGCATGGCGACGATGGCGAGCGAACTGCCCGAGGTGCGCGTGGTACCCGGGGTTCCGCCGGCCCAGGGGCGCGGCGGGCCCTTCGAGCCCGATGTCCGGCGGCACGAACTCGCGGACTTCCTGCGCAGCCGCCGTGAGCGCATCACCCCCGAACAGGTCGGCCTGCCCCGGGGCCGCCGCAGGCGCACCCCCGGCCTGCGCCGCGAGGAGGTCGCCCAGCTCTCCGCCGTGGGCGTCACCTGGTACACCTGGCTGGAACAGGCCCGCGACATCCAGGTCTCGCCCCAGGTGCTCGACGCGCTGGCCCGCGCCCTGCTGCTCGACCGCAGCGAGCGCGGCCATCTCTTCTCGCTCGCCGGCGCCGTCGACCCGTCACCGGGCGCGGACTGCCCGAGCGTGACCCCGGGGCTGCGCGAGATGCTGCGGCAGCTGGACCCCATCCCGGCCTGCATCCAGAACAGCCGCTACGACATCCTCGCGTACAACCGGACCTACGGCAGGCTGCTCTGCGACCTGGAGGCGGTCGCCCCCGAGGACCGCAACTGCATGATCCTCGCCTACACCGACGCGCAGTGGCGCTCCTCCGTCGTCGACCTTCCCGAGGTGCTCCGGCTGATGGCCGCCAAGTTCCGCGGGGCGATGGCCGAGCACCTGGCCGAGCCCGCCTGGAAGGCGCTCCTGGGGCGGCTGGAGGAGTCGTCCGCGGAGTTCCGGGAGATCTGGGCCCGGCACGAGGTGGTCGGCGCGGGCAGCCGGACGAAGGTCTTCCGCAACGCCCACGTCGGACTGCTCCGCGTCGAACACACCGACCTGTGGCTCGGCCCGTCGCGCGGGCCGCGGATGGTGACGTACGCGCCCGCCGACGAGGAGACCAGGGAGCGCCTCGAACGGCTTCAGGCCTTGGAGCCCGCCGACGTCTGATTCCCGGCCGGGACGTCCGCCGGCCGCTCCAGCCGCTGCGCGGTCCGCAGCGCCGTCCCCCGCGCCCAGCGCCCGCTGGTCAGGGCCCCCACCAGCAGGACGCACAGCCCGCAACCGGCGAGGATCCACCAGGCGGGCGTGCTCGCGTCCACGAAGGCCTCGGCGTAGGCGGCGCCGCGCGGCGACCCGGTGCCGGCCACCCCGGCCGCCAGCACCGCACCGATCACGGCGACCCCCAGCGTCCCGCCGATCTGCCGGCTGGTCGAGGCGACCGCGGCCGCCACCCCGGCCTGCGAGCGGGGCATCCCGGAGACGGCCGTGTTGGTGATCGGCGCGTTCACCATGCCGAAGCCGAGGCCGAACAGCACATAGCCGGTGAACAGCAGGGCGTTGTCCGTCTCCGCGTCGAACGCGGCGAACAGCAGCCCGCACGCCGTCATGGCCACGCCCGCCACGAGCAGCGAGAGCCGGGGCCCGCGGTTGCCGACGAGCCGCCCGGACAGCGGTGCGCAGACGAAGGTCAGGGCCGCCATCGGCAGCATGTACAGACCGGCGTGCAGCGCGCTCAGCCCGCGCACGTTCTGCAGGTACAGGGTGTTGAGGAAGAGGAACCCGCTCAGTGCGGCGAAGGCGCTGACCGCTATGACGGTGGCACCGCTGAACGGGGCGCTGTGGAAGAACCGCAGATCGATCAGGGGCTCGGCCCGCCGGGGCTCGTACAGCAGCAGGCCGACGAGCGAGCACGCTGCGAGCGCCGCGAAGGCCAGGATGCGGGCCGAGGTCCACCCGGCCGAGGGCGCCTCGATGATCGCGTACGTCAGTGAACCGAGCAGCGCCATCACCAGCAGCTGCCCCACCGGGTCGGGCCGGCGCGGCTTCGGGGCGCGGGACTCGGGGACGTACCGCCAGGTGAGCAGCAGCGCGGCGAGGCCGACCGGCAGATTGATCCAGAAGATGGACCGCCAGCCCACCGAGTCCACCAGCAGACCGCCGACCACCGGTCCCGCCGCCATGGAGATGCCGACGACGCCGCCCCACACCCCGATGGCACGGGCCCGCTCGCGCGGGTCGGTGAAGGTGTTGGTGATGATCGACATCGCGACCGGGTTGAGCATCGAGCCGCCCACCGCCTGCACCATCCGGAACGCCACCAGGGACTCCAGGTTCGGCGCCACGGAGCAGAGCAGCGAACCGAGGGTGAACAGGACGAGCCCGATCTTGAAGATCTTCCGGCGCCCGATCCGGTCGGCGGTGGAGCCCGCGAGCATCAGCAGCGAGGCCAGTACGAGGGTGTAGGCGTCGATCGTCCACTGCATGCCCGCGACGGTGGCGTGCAGTTCCTTCTGCATGGACGGGAGGGCGACGTTGAGCACGGTGTTGTCGAGACTGACGATCAGCAGACTCATGCAGCAGATCGCCAGTACCAACTGCCGGCGGCGGTGGCTGAGCTCGGGCATACATGGATAGTACGGTTAACTAATGAAATCCGCTGCCGGGGAGCCCCGATCCGTACGCGACAATGGAGCAATGACCACGCTCGCCCCCTCGCTCCCGCTGCTCCGGATCGGCCCGCACACCGTGCAGCCGCCGGTGGTGCTCGCCCCCATGGCCGGCATCACCAACGCCCCTTTCCGCACCCTGTGCCGGGAGTTCTCCGGCGGCAAGGGGCTGTTCGTCAGCGAGATGATCACCACGCGGGCGCTGGTCGAGCGCAACGAGAAGACCATGCAGCTGATCCACTTCGACGCGAGCGAGACCCCGCGCTCGATCCAGCTGTACGGAGTCGACCCGGTCACCGTCGGCAAGGCCGTCCGCATGATCGTCGACGAGGACCTCGCCGACCACATCGACCTGAACTTCGGCTGCCCGGTCCCCAAGGTGACCCGCAAGGGCGGTGGCTCGGCGCTCCCGTACAAGCGGCCGCTGCTGCGCGCGATCCTCAACCAGGCGGTCTCCAACGCGGGTGATCTGCCGGTCACCATCAAGATGCGCAAGGGCATCGACGACGACCACATGACCTACCTGGACGCGGGCCGGATCGCGGTCGAGGAGGGCGTCACGGCCGTCGCCCTGCACGGCAGGACGGCCGCCCAGCACTACGGCGGCACCGCCGACTGGGACGCCGTCGCGCGTCTGAAGGAGCACGTCCCGGAGATCCCCGTCCTCGGCAACGGCGACATCTGGTGCGCGGACGACGCCCGCCGGATGATGCGCGAGACCGGCTGCGACGGTGTGGTCGTGGGCCGGGGCTGCCTGGGCCGTCCCTGGCTCTTCGGCGACCTGGTGAGCGAGTTCGAGGGCACGGGGGCGCGGCAGGCGCCGGGGCTCCGCGAGGTCGCCGATGTGATGCTGCGGCACGCGACGCTGCTGGGGGAGTGGATCGGCGACGAGACGCGCGGCGTGATCGACTTCCGCAAGCACGTGGCCTGGTACCTCAAGGGCTTCTCGGTCGGCTCGGAGATGCGCAAGAGGCTCGCGGTCACCTCCTCGCTGGAGGAGCTCGGCGGACAGCTGCGGGAGCTGGACCTGGACCAGCCGTGGCCGGACGGCGCGGACGGGCCGCGCGGGCGCACCTCGGGCAACAACCGCGTGGTGCTGCCGGACGGCTGGCTGAAGGACCCGTACGACTGCGCGGGCGTGAGCCCGGACGCGGAGCTGGACACCTCGGGCGGCTGAGGGGGTCCGCCCGGTCTTCCGGGCAGCTCTCGGGCACGCGGCGCCACAGGCACCGCGTGCCTCTTCTTTTACCTCGCTCATGTGAGCGCAGTATTCGGCCGGAATCGGCGGTGGTTCGGTCGGGACGCGACTCGAACGAGTCGGAAACGGGCGTCGCGCGGTGACTCCGCCTCCCCTTGGTTCCGTATTGGTGATCGCGACGTGACGGGCGGTTGCCGATCGGGCGTCCGGATGGTGACATCTGAGCGTCGACCGTAGAGTGATTCTCGCCACCCTGAGAGCCGATGCGCTCAGATGAGCGCAATTTTGAGAGCTGCATTTCTCAAATGATGGCACTGGGTGCCAAGGGCCTCCACTTTGATCGATCGACGCTTCCGCTGCGTAGCGTCATCAAAATGGCGGATTTCCGTGGCTCTCGGTGTTTATGTGTTCAAGAAGTGAACGAATGCTGCCGATCGGGCTACGGATCGCGTCACTTTCGATCTGCTGGCGGACGGGTGGTTGAGGCCTCATGACGCACAAGTGGACGTACCCAGACACCTTCGATCTGGGTATGTTCCTCGCCGTCAGGGCAGCCACCGCGTCCTCGAGGAGTCGAGACCCGTGTCGGAAAACAAAGATCCCCACGTAGCCACCCCGGAATCCCCGGAGCTCAAGGGCGAGAAGTTCGTTTATGACTTCACCGAGGGCAACAAGGATCTGAAGGACCTCCTCGGCGGCAAGGGCGCGAACCTCGCCGAGATGACCAACCTCGGGCTTCCCGTCCCTCCGGGATTCACCATCACCACCGAGGCGTGCAAGGTCTACCTGGAGAGCGGTGAGGAACCGACCGCGCTCCGCGCCGAGGTCAGCGCGCATCTCGACGCCCTCGAAGCACAGATGGGCAAGAAGCTCGGCCAGGCCGACGATCCGCTGCTGGTCTCGGTCCGCTCCGGCGCGAAGTTCTCGATGCCCGGCATGATGGACACGGTCCTCAACATCGGTCTCTCCGACGAGTCCGTGGTCGGTCTCACCGCCCAGGCCGGCGACGAGCGGTTCGCGTGGGACTCCTACCGCCGCCTCATCCAGATGTTCGGCAAGACCGTCCTCGGCGTCGACGGCGACCTCTTCGAGGAGGCGCTGGAGGCGGCCAAGGAGGCCAAGGGCGTCACCGTCGACGTCGACCTCGACGCGGCCGACCTGAAGAAGCTGGTCAAGCAGTTCAAGAAGATCGTCGCGCGGGACGCCGGACGCGACTTCCCGCAGGACCCGCGCGAGCAGATGGACCTGGCCATAAAGGCCGTCTTCGACTCGTGGAACACCGACCGGGCCAAGCTCTACCGCCGCCAGGAGCGCATCCCCGGCGACCTGGGCACGGCCGTCAACGTCTGCTCGATGGTCTTCGGCAACCTCGGCCCCGACTCCGGTACGGGCGTCGCGTTCACCCGCGACCCGGCCAGCGGCCACCAGGGCGTGTACGGCGACTACCTGCAGAACGCGCAGGGCGAGGACGTCGTCGCCGGTATCCGCAACACCGTGCCGCTCGCCGAGCTGGAGTCGATCGACAAGAAGTCGTACGACCAGCTGATGCAGATCATGAAGACCCTCGAAACGCACTACAAGGACCTGTGCGACATCGAGTTCACCATCGAGCGCGGCCAGCTGTGGATGCTCCAGACCCGGGTCGGCAAGCGCACCGCCGGTGCCGCCTTCCGGATCGCGACCCAGCTCGTCGACCAGGGCCTGATCGACGAGGCCGAGGCGCTCCAGCGGGTCAACGGCGCGCAGCTGGCGCAGCTGATGTTCCCGCGCTTCGACGACGACGCGAGGACCGAGCTGCTGGGCCGCGGCATCGCCGCCTCGCCGGGCGCCGCGGTCGGCAAGGCCGTCTTCGACTCGTACACCGCGGTCAAGTGGTCCCGCTCCGGCGAGAAGGTCATCCTGATCCGCCGCGAGACCAACCCCGACGACCTCGACGGCATGATCGCGGCCGAGGGCATCCTGACCTCGCGCGGCGGCAAGACCTCGCACGCGGCCGTCGTCGCCCGCGGCATGGGCAAGACCTGTGTCTGCGGCGCCGAGGACCTTGAGGTCGACACCAAGCGCCGCCGGATGACGGTGGGCGGCCGGGTCGTCGAGGAGGGCGACGTCGTCTCCATCGACGGCTCCACCGGCAAGGTGTACCTCGGTGAGGTCCCCGTCGTGCCGTCCCCGGTCGTCGAGTACTTCGAGGGCCGGATGCACGCCGGCGCCGACGACGCCGACGAGCTGGTCGCCGCCGTGCACCGGATCATGGCGTACGCGGACCGGGTGCGCCGGCTGCGGGTGCGGGCCAACGCCGACAACGCCGAGGACGCGCTGCGGGCCCGCCGCTTCGGCGCCCAGGGCATCGGCCTGTGCCGCACCGAGCACATGTTCCTCGGCGAGCGCCGCGAGATGGTCGAGAAGCTGATCCTCGCGGACACCGACGCCGAGCGCGAAACCGCGCTGGAGGAGCTGCTCCCGCTCCAGAAGGCCGACTTCATCGAGCTGTTCGAGGCGATGGACGGACTGCCCGTCACCGTGCGGCTGCTCGACCCGCCGCTGCACGAGTTCCTGCCCGACATCACCGAGCTCTCGGTACGGGTCGCGCTCGCCGAGTCCCGCAAGGACGCCAACGAGAACGATCTGCGCCTGCTCCAGGCCGTGCACAAGCTGCACGAGCAGAACCCGATGCTGGGCCTGCGCGGGGTACGCCTCGGGCTCGTCATCCCCGGTCTGTTCGCCATGCAGGTACGGGCGATCGCCGAGGCCGCGGCCGAGCGCAAGAACGCCAAGGGTGACCCGCGCGCGGAGATCATGATTCCGCTCGTCGGCACGGTCCAGGAGCTGGAGATCGTCCGCGAGGAGGCCGACCAGGTCATCGCCGACGTCGAGGCCGCCACCGGCACCCGGCTGAAGCTCACCATCGGCACGATGATCGAGCTGCCGCGCGCCGCGCTGACCGCGGGCCAGATCGCCGAGGCCGCGCAGTTCTTCTCCTTCGGCACGAACGACCTGACCCAGACGGTCTGGGGCTTCTCCCGCGACGACGTGGAGGCCTCGTTCTTCACCGCGTACCTGGAGAAGGGCATCTTCGGGGTGTCGCCGTTCGAGACGATCGACAAGGACGGCGTCGGCTCGCTGGTCCGCAGCGCCGTCGAGGCCGGCCGGGCCACCCGCCCGGACCTGAAGCTCGGCGTCTGCGGCGAGCACGGCGGAGACCCGGAGTCGGTGCACTTCTTCCACGAGGTGGGTCTGGACTACGTCTCCTGCTCCCCCTTCCGCATCCCCGTCGCCCGGCTCGAAGCGGGCCGTGCGGCGGCGGGCTCGACCGGCAGCGACAGCCGCTGAACCGGCACCGGGTCCACCGGCTCCGTGAACCTTCGACGCGGTGAATCCATGACCCTTTGACGGAGCCGCCGTCGGCCGGGCACCACCCTCACCGGCCCGACGGCGACTCCGGAACACCCGAGGACGGCGGCACCCTGTGCGGGGGTGCCGCCGTCCTGTTCTGTTCCGGGGAAATCGTTGTGCGGCGTTGTGCTTTTTCTCTGTGCATTACACATCTTCGCGCATTACGCAAAGTTCGTTCAATACGCAAAGAGCCGGGCCGGGAACGGACCGGGACGCGGCCCATGGATCCCCATCCATGGGCCGCACCCGGGTTACCCCCGTCGGGCACGGAGCCGCACCGTCGTCCACCGCCGCCGGGCGAGCAAAACCCCCCACGGCCTTCACTCGCCCTTCCGGTGGCGCCGGATTCGTACCCGACGCCGTACAGCTTTTCGGGTGATGCCGTGCGGGTGCGAGGCGTTTCACCTCTGGCCGAAACCCCGTGGTGACGTGCTGTTACGGATCACCTACCCTGGGGTGGGGGTAATTGCAGGTGCAACAGGTGGGGGACCGGTGCTGCGTATCCATATGTCCGGAGTGGACCTTTCCAGGGTGCGGATGGCCACCCGGCCCGACGCGCTGTGGGAAACCGCTCTGAGTTTCCATCGGCTGCGGGACCGGCGCGGTTCCGCGGTGTTCGGGAAATGGCGTACGGAAACCCGGCCTCGGTTGAATGGTGAAGTACGCCTGCTGTCCGCCGTGATTCCACCGCGCGGCTATTTCCCGGATTTCCTGACGCCTTCTCAGGAAAGCGGCGAGCCGTACGGCATCGACGCGGGAATGCAGGCATTGCGCGAGACCCCGCCCGCTCGGATCCGGGCCGAACTCGCCCTGCTCGGCGCCGAACGCCGCGACGCGTACGGCTCCCCGGACGGCCGCACCGAAGCGCCGGGCCGGCTCGTCGACGCGCTGCGCGCCTACCACCGCGCCGCCATCGAGCCCTACTGGCCGCACATCCGGGCCAGCGTCGAGGCCGACCGCGCCGTCCGCGGCCGCGCCCTCCTGGACGGCGGCGCGCACGAGCTGCTCGCCTCCCTCCCGCCGATGATCCGCTGGCGGCCCCCCGTGCTGGAGGCGGACTACCCCGTCGACCGCGAGGTCCGCCTGGACGGGCGCGGACTGCTGCTCCAGCCGTCCTTCTTCTGCCGCGTCACCCCGGTCGTCTACCGCGACCCGAGACTCCCGCCGGTCCTCGTCTACCCGGTCACCCACTCCCGCGCCCCCGTCTTCGCCGGACCGGGCCCCTGGCTCGGCCGGCTCCTCGGCAACACCCGCTCGACGGTCCTGAGCGCCATCGGCAACGGCTGCACGACCAGCGAGCTCGCGCTGCGGGCCGGGGTGTCCCTCGCCTCGGCGAGCCAGCACGCCTGCGTGCTGCGCGAGGCGGGCCTGATACACACCCTGCGGCACGGC
The DNA here is from genome assembly GCF_038448545.1 of Streptomyces sp. CLV115. Lineage (NCBI taxonomy): Bacteria > Bacillati > Actinomycetota > Actinomycetes > Kitasatosporales > Streptomycetaceae > Streptomyces > Streptomyces sp. CLV115. Next base: position 19,318 of record NZ_JBCEWQ010000044.1, on the reverse strand, counting down.
GGATCGGTCCTGCACACACTCACGCCGCTGGGCGGCTCGCTGCTCCGGGGCGGCGCCCCGCTCGCCCTGTCCTGAGAACGGGGCGACCGGGTGGCCGGGTCCGGGCGGCGAGGGGAGGCTGGGGGCGGCGAAAGTTTTTCCGCCGGCGGCGATGAGTTCCCGCAGGCCCCGCCGTCTACCTGTCGTACACGTTCGAACAAGAGAGAGCGAAGCGACCATGCCTCAGATGATCTTCGTCAACCTGCCGGTCAAGGACCTCGAAGCGACCAAGGCCTTCTTCGGCAAGCTGGGCTTCTCGTGCAACCCGCAGTTCTCCGACGAGAACACGGCGTGCCTCGTCATCAGCGACACCATCTTCGCGATGCTCCTCACCGAGCCGCGCTTCAAGGACTTCACCAAGAAGGAGATCGCCGACTCCGCGAAGTCCACCGAGGTGATCCTCGCCCTGAGCGCCGAGAGCAGGGAGAAGGTGGACGAGCTGGTCGACGCCGCCCTCGCCTCCGGCGGATCGCCCGCCAACGAGCCGGTCGACTACGGCCACATGTACGGCCGTTCCTTCCAGGACCCGAACCACCACATCTGGGAGGTCATGTGGATGGACCCGGCCGCCGTCGAGGACCGGCAGGGCTGAGCCGGCCGGCGACCGGGCCTCAGGGGGTGAGGCTCGGGTACGTCACCCCCGTGAGCTGCTCGGACGCCATCCAGAGCCGCTCACTCGTGACATCGTCCCGGGTCCAGCCCGCCCGCCAGGACGGCGCGGGCGCACCGCGCCAGCCCAGCAGCCCCGGACCGGTGAACGAATCGGGGCGCACGCCGGGCGCGGTGGCCGCGTACAGCGTCGGCAGCGCACCGGCCGAAGCGGGCTGGGCGATGATCCGGTTGCCCAGCTCGAAGAACCGCTCCACCGCCCGCCGGTTCTCCATCCGGGCCGCGGCGGACTGAAGGTTGGTCGACGCGTATCCCGGGTGCGCGGCGGCGGCCATCAGCCGGGAGCCCGCCTTCGTGAGCCGTCGCGCCAGCTCGTGGACGAAGAGCAGGTTGGCGGTCTTCGAGCGGCCGTAGGCGATCCAGCGACGGTAGTTCCGCTCGCTGTTGAGATCCCCCATGTCGATGTCGGACAGCGCGTGCAGCCCGCTGGAGACGGTCACCACCCGCGCCCCGGGGGTGTCGAGGAGGCGGGGGAGCAGCAGCCCGGTCAGGGCGAAGTGCCCCAGGTGATTGACGCCGAACTGCCTCTCGAAGCCGTCGGCCGTCGTCCCGTACGGGAGGGCCATCACGCCCGCGTTGTTGATCAGCAGATCGATCCGGTCGGGCGCACGGTCCGCGGCGAACTCGCGCACCGAGCCCAGATCGGCCAGATCCAGCGGTACGAACGTCACGTCCGCGCCGGTCACGGCCTTCCGGATCCGGGACTCGGCCGCCCTGCCGCGCGTCTCGTCCCGGCAGGCGAGCAGGACCCGCGCACCGCGCCGGGCCAGCTCCCGCGCGGTGTGCAGACCGAGGCCGCTGTTGGCTCCGGTGACCACGGCCGTGCGGCCGCTCTGGTCCGGGATGTCGTTCGCGTTCCAGCCGTGGCTCATGGGCTCAGCGTACGGCCGCGATGTGCGGCCCGGACCTGCCGGGCCGGTCCGGATACGCGCCCGGGTGCGCCCGGCGGCGCAGGGGCGTACCGGGGGGCGTGAACCTCAGGAGTCGCTCAACTTTTCCGTGATCCGGCCGACGGGGTTGGACGGCGTGCGTTCCGCGTCCATAAGGTCATGATCATGCCGGACATAGCACTCACCACCGTGATCGTCCTCTGCCTCGCCGCGGCCGCGGCGGGCTGGATCGACGCGGTGGTCGGCGGCGGCGGACTGCTTCTGCTGCCCGCGCTGCTCCTGGGCCTGCCGCACGTCCCGGCCGCGCAGGTGCTGGGCACCAACAAGGCGGTCGCGATCGTCGGCACCTCGGGCGCGGCCGTGACCTACGTACGCAAGGCGCCGGTGAAGGTCGGGACCGCGCTGCGGATCGGGCTCGCGGCGCTGGCCGGATCGATGGCCGGCGCGTTCTTCGCCGCCGGGATCAGCAGCGACGTGCTGCGGCCGGTGATCATGGTGGTGCTGCTGGCCGTCGCGGCGTTCGTGATGCTGCGGCCCTCGTTCGGCAAGGACACCGGCGACGGTACGCGGCAGCGGGTCACCCGGGCCCGCACCGTCACCGCGATCGTGCTGGTCGGCGGCGGCATCGGTTTCTACGACGGGCTGTTCGGCCCCGGTACCGGCACGTTCCTGGTACTGGCGCTGACCGCGGTGCTCCACCTCGACCTGGTGACGGCGTCCGCCACCGCGAAGATCGTCAATGTCTGCACCAACGCCGGCGCGCTGGCGATGTTCGCCCACCAGGGCAGCGTGCTGTGGCAACTGGCCGCGCTGATGGCGGTGTTCAACCTGGCGGGCGGGCTCATCGGCGCCCGGATGGCGCTCCGCAAGGGCAGCGAGTTCGTCCGCGGGGTGCTGCTGGTCGTGGTGTTCTCGCTGGTCGCGAAGCTGGCCTTCGACCAGTGGACGGCCTGAGCGGCCCACGGGCGCCGGCCGGGCCTCACCGCACGGCGGTCAGGTGCGCGTACGCCACCACATTGCCCTCGTACCCCGTCTCCTTCGAGAAGCCGCCGCCGCAGGTGATCAGCCGCAGCGAGGCGAAGGACGCGGCGCCGTACACCCGCCGGTCGGGGAAGTCGTCGTTCTCGTAGACCTCGATCGCGTCCAGCGAGAAGACGGCGGTACGGCCGTCCTGGCGGACCACCTCGACCGTGCTGCCCTTCTGCAGGGCGCCCAGGTCGTAGAAGACCGACCGCCCCTGCGCGTCGTCCACGTGGCCGGCCACGATCGCGCTGCCCCTGGAGCCCGGGGGAGTGCCGTCCCGGTACCAGCCGACGACGTTGCGGTTGCCGGCCGGGGGCACGTCGAGACTGCCGTTCGGCCCCAGACCGAGACGCATCATCGGGGCGTCCACCCGGATGCTCGGGATGCGGATGCGTACGGGGGCCGAGGGCTTCAGCGGGTCGGCGACCGGGGATCCCGGCTGCGGTACCGGGCCGTCGGCGAAGGCCTGCGCGGCGGTCGGCCGGGGCGGGACCAGCTGGGCGCCGGCGCCGTTGCGGATCAGCCAGACACCGGCCAGCGCCGCGATGACCAGCAGCCAGCCCTTGGCCTTCTCGGACACGGTCGTCCTCCGGGTGACGGAACGGGGACGGTCCCGTCCCGGTGGCGCGCGGCCACCGGGACGGAAACCAGGCGGTACGGAGACGTGAATCCGCCTCCGTCAGCCGGCTTCCTGCGTGCCGCTCGCCCGGCGACGCAGGAGCCAGGCTCCGCCGACGGCGGTCGCGGCGAGAACGCCGGCGCCCGCCGCGATCTGGGTGGTGTCGGGCCGGACGCTGCCGCCGACTCCGGTTTTGACGTGCCCGGTGGGACCGGTGGGGTTCCAGGGGCGGTGTCCGGACGACGAGCTGTCGTGCCCGGACGAGGACGAGCTGTCATGGCCCGACGAGGAACTGTCGTGCCCGGAGGACGACGAACTGTCATGTCCGGACGACGAGCCGTCCTGCTTGCCGGAGCCCTCCTGCTTGCCCGAGTCCTCCTGCTTGCCCGAGCCCTCCTCGTCGGAGGGCTTCCCGCTCTCGCGCCCGCCCGAGCTGTCCTGCCCGGACGAGGACGAGTCCTCGCGCCCGGACGACGAGCTGTCGCCCCGGCCCGAACCCTCGCCCTGGTCGGAGCTCTCGCCCCGGTCCGTGTCCTCGTCCCCGGGCGGGGTGTCGCGTGCGCCCGCGATGCCGAGGCCGGACAAGGCGTCGAGCCCGCCGGCCGAGTCGAACAACGAGGGCGCGTCGAGTCCGGAGAGCTTGTCGAGGCTGAACGGGGTGTCCGTACCGGCCCCCGACCCGGCGCCGTCGCCGGATCCCCCGTCGTCCGCGGCCTCGACGCCGGTGGTCCGCGTCCCGAGACCTTCGGTGGTCCGTGTCCCGAGACCGTCGGCGGCCCGTGACGCGGCGTCGGCCGAGCTGGTCCGCTGTGCGCCGGCCCCGTCCGCGTATGCGGTGGGGCAAGCGGCGAGGAAGCCGAGCGTGGCTATGGTCACCGCGGATGCGGCGGTACCGGTCACTAGGCGGACAGGACGCATGGGGGATTCCTCCGGCGATGGCGCGAGTAGGTGTGTCCTGTCACTGAGCTAACGGGCGGGCCGCCATCCATGCCTGCTGACACCAAGTCAGCTTTCACTCGAACGGACCGGCGCGGCCTCCTTGCCAGGGGGTGATCGCGCAGGTCACAGCGGTGATGGAGGTCGGTCGGGCTGGTCTCGTGGAGCCCGGTGCCGATCGAGTGACGGAGCCCGGGAATAAAGTGGCGTACGTCACATGCATGACCTCGCGGGTGCCGGGCACACGTCTGTCACCCCCCACGGGACGGTGTACGAGGCCGCCCCCGGCCGCCGCCCTCACCGGGTCCGCCCCCCTGGACCCGGTGAGGGCGGATTCGCGCCGAGGGGGAGTGGGCCGGGAGCGGAGGGCCCCCGTCCGCACACGCTCCGTCACTATTTGTGGCCGAATGCTGCGGCAGTATTTCGGCCTCGTGGCGAGAACGATCAAGGGCTGGCGTCGGCCCGCAGCGGCGGACCAGGCTGGCACTCGCACATTCGTGCTCACGCTCCGTACCCAGAAAGTCCCCGCCGCAGATGCACACGTCCCCCAGACCCGGCGCCTTCGAGGTGCTTCTCCCGCATGCGGGGAGGAGGTGCCGGGCATGGTGCGCCATGTGATCCGCAAGGCGGCCGGCTGGCTCCTGATGATCGTGGTCGCGACCAACGCCACGTACTTCCTGGCCAGTTGGTTCCTGGACCCGCGGTCGAACTTCAAGGAGCTGCGCCCGGTCCGCAGCGAGGCCCAGATCGACCGGGCCCTCGCCCCGTACAACCTGAGCCCGCAGGAACCGCTGGTCCACCGCTGGTGGGACTGGTTCAGCTCGGTGGTGCTCCACTTCGACTGGGGCAGGTCCCCCACCGGCGTCTTTGTCAACGGCGAGATCGGCTACCGGGCGCTCATCAGCGGCGAACTGGTCATCATCGCGACCGTCCTGTCCGTGGTCGTCGGTGTCACGCTGGCCGTGTTCACCGCGTCGCGGCAGTACGGCTGGGCCGACCGGATCTCGCAGGCCGTGTCCATCGCCGTGTTCAACGTCCCGACCTCCGTCGCCGCGCTCGCCGTGGTCTTCGTCGCCATCTGGCTGAACCAGAACGCCGGGCTGCACTTCCTCTACGTCGCCGGTGAGAACTCGCCGGGCGTCCAGGGACTGCTCCCGACGATCGGGGACCGCCTGCTGCATCTGATCCTGCCGACCCTGAGCCTGACGCTGATGGGCTACGTCGGCTACCACCTGACGCAGCGTTCGCTGCTGCTGGACACGATCGACGCGGACTTCGTACGCACCGCCCGGGCCACCGGCCTCACCCGGTCCGGAGCGATCCGCAGGCACGCCCTGCGCGCCGCGCTCATTCCGACGGCGACCTCCGTGGCGTTCGGCATCCCGGCCATGTTCACCGGCGCCGTCATCACCGAGACGATCTTCGGCTGGAACGGCATGGGCCGCTACTTCATCCAGACCATCGCCAAGAACGACGTGCACGGCACGGTCGCGACCGCGGCCTTCGCCGCCGCCCTGACCGCGATCGGCGCGATCCTCGCGGATGTCGCCACGGTCTTCCTCGACCCCCGGGTGAGGGTGAACTGACGTGACCACGGACATGACGACCGACACCGCGTCCGGTGCGACGCCGGCGGATCCCGCCGCGCGGCAGGCGGACGTGCCCCACCTCGGACTCGGCCGGCTCTACCTGCGGCGCTTCCTGCGCAACCGGCTCGCCGTCGCCGGGGTGGTGATCTTCGTGCTGCTGGTGCTGTTCAGCCTGTTCGGCGGGGTGTTCACCCCCTACGCGTACTCCGACGCCGACTTCGCCGCGCTCACCCGACCACCGAGCGCCACCCACTGGTTCGGCACCAACCAGGGCGGGAACGACGTCTACGCCTCCGCCGTGCACGGGCTCCAGCGCTCCCTGGCGATCGCCGTGAGCGTCTCCGCGCTGACCGTCGTCGTCGCCGCGGTCATCGGCTCCAGCGCCGCGTACTTCGGGGGCCGGGTGGAGAGGGCGACGCTCGCCGTCATCCACTTCCTGCTGGTCGTCCCCTCGTTCCTCATCCTCGCCCTGGTCTCGCACCGCCTCGCCGGGGACTGGCGGGTCCTGATCGTCGTGCTCACAGTGTTCGGCTGGATGTCCACCGCGCGGGTCATCTGGTCCGTCTCGACCTCGCTGCGGGAGAGGGACTACGTGACGGCCGCCGAGTTCATGGGCGTCGGCGCACCGCGCATCATCCTGCGCCACATCATCCCCAACCTCGGCTCACTGCTGATCGTCAATCTGACGCTCGGCGTCGTCGCGACCGTGCTCAGCGAAACCGCCCTGTCCTTCCTCGGGTTCGGCGTCCAGACCCCTGACGTCTCCCTCGGCACGATGCTCGCGGACGGTGCGAGCACCGTCACGAGTGCCCCGTGGCTCTTCGCCTTCCCCGCGGGTCTGGTCGTCCTGCTCACCATGTCGATGACCTTCGTCGGCGACGGGCTGCGCGACGCCCTCGACCCCACGTCCGTGACCGGTGCGGCAGGAGGCCGACGATGACCCTCACCACTCCGGCCGGATCCCCGGCGGCCACCGGCGACACCCCCGTGCTCTCGGTGCGGGACCTGCGGGTCACCTTCCCCTCGGAGGCAGGCCCCGTCGAGGCGGTGCGCGGCATCGGCTTCGACCTCCTGCCGGGCCGGACCCTCGGCATCGTCGGCGAGTCCGGATCGGGCAAGTCGGCCACCGCGATGGCCGTGATGGGCCTGCTGCCGCCCGCCGCCGAACTGCGGGGCCGGGTGCTGCTCGGCGGACAGGACCTGATCGGCCTCGGGGACAAGGAGCTCTCCGCGGTACGGGGCAACTCCATCGGCATGGTCTTCCAGGACCCGCTGTCCGCGCTCACGCCGATCTTCTCCGTGGGCCGGCTGCTCTCCGACGCCCTGCGCGTCCATCAGGACCTCACGAAGCGGGCGGCCTGGGAACAGGCGGTCGAACTGCTCGATCTCGTCGGCATACCCGACCCGCGGGGCCGGGCCAAGTCGTTCCCGCACGAGTTCTCCGGCGGCATGCGCCAGCGCGTCGTCATCGCCATGGCGATCGCCAACAAGCCGTCCGTCCTCGTCGCCGACGAGCCCACCACCGCCCTCGACGTCACCGTGCAGGCCCAGATCCTGGACGTCCTGCGACTGGCACAGAAGGAGACCGGGGCCGGCCTCGTCCTCATCACCCACGACCTCGGGGTCGTGGCCGGCCACGCGGACGACATCGCCGTGATGTACGCGGGCCGGTTCGTGGAACGGGCGGGCGTCGACGAGCTGTTCGGCCGGCCGGCCATGCCGTACACCGCGAGGCTGCTGGCCGCCGTTCCCACCGTGGACAGCGGGGTCCACCGCCCCCTGGTCCCGATCGGCGGGGAACCGCCCGCCCTCGTGGACCTGCCCGGCGGCTGCCCCTTCGCCGGCCGCTGCGCCGTCGCCCGGGACGAGTGCCGGGCCGAGGAGCCCGAACTGCGCGAGATCACCGGACACGGGCACGTGGCCTGCCTGCGTGCGGACGAGATCGCCGACGGAACCCTGGACCCCGCCGGGAGGACCGGGACGGACGGCGCCCCGGACGGCGCCCCGGACGGCGCCCCGGACGGCGCCCCGGACGGCGCCCCGGACGGCGCCGGGACCGCGGTGGCCGGTGATGTGGTGCTCCGGGTCGAGGACCTGGTCAAGACCTTCCCGGTCACCAAGGGCGCCCTTCTCAAGCGCCGGGTCGGCACGCTGCACGCCGTCAACCGGGTGAGTTTCGAGCTGCGCGCCGGGGAGACCCTGGGACTGGTGGGCGAATCGGGCAGCGGCAAGACCACGACACTGCTGGAGGTCCTGAGGCTGAAACAGCCCGAGGGCGGCCGGATCGAGATCGCCGGCACCGACGTCGCGACGGCCGGTTCCGGCGCGCGGGTACGGGAGTTGCGGCAGGACGTACAGATCGTCATGCAGGACCCACTGGGGGCCCTGAACCCCCGGCTGCCGGTCTTCCAACTGCTCGCCGAACCCCTCCGGGCCACCGGCCGGGACCGCGAGTCCATTCGCGCCCGGATCCACGAACTGCTCACGCTGGTGGGCCTGGACGCCTCGGTGAGCGGCCGCTTCCCGGCCGCGCTCTCCGGCGGCCAGCGCCAGCGGGTCGGCATCGCCAGGGCCCTGGCGACCGAGCCGAAACTGCTCGCACTCGACGAGCCGCTCTCGGCCCTCGACGTATCGGTGCAGGCCGGGGTGATCAAGATGCTGGCCCGGCTCAAGCGCGAACTCGGCCTCGCCTACCTGGTGGTCGCCCACGACCTGGCCGTGGTCCGGTACATCTCCGACCGCATCGCGGTGATGTACCTCGGGCACATCGTCGAGACCGGGGACACCGGGACGATCTTCGCCGATCCGAAGCACCCCTACACCCGGGCGCTGCTCTCGGCGATCCCGGTGCCCGACCCGCGGCGCGAACGCGCCCGCGAACGGGTCGTGCTCCGGGGCGAGCAGCCGAGCGCCACCCGGCCGCCCGCGGGCTGCGTCTTCGTCGACCGCTGCCCCCTGTACCGCCTCGCCGACGAGGAGGTGCGCCGGCGCTGTCGCACGGAGCGCCCCGAGCCGACGGCGGTGGCCGGACGCCCCGGCCACCAGTACGCCTGTCACGCCGTCTGAGCCCCGCCGCACCCCTCGCGCACGCCATTCCTCCCTGCCTCACCGAAACCAGAAGGAGCCCTTCCGCCATGCGCGCAAGACTGGCCCTGCCCATCGCCCTTGTCGCCGCCGTCTCGGTCGCCGCCACCGGCTGTGACGCCTCGTCCGGGAAGGACGGGTCCGACGCGGCGGGCAAGGACGCCCCCAGGGCCGCGTCGGCCGCGGCCGACTACAACCCGGTGCCGTACGACCGGATCAAGGACGGTGGCACGTACACCACCGCCGGTACCTTCGACGACCAGGGCAACCCCTTCAACGTCAACGCCACCCTGACCGCGTCCCGCGTCTGGGCCTGGTACAACGCCGACGCGATCACGTACTCGCCCACCGGCGAGGTGCAGTACAACCCGGACTACTACAGCGATGTGAAGGTCTCCGTCGAGGGCGGCAGGCAGACGGTCACGCTGACCATCAACGACAAGGCCGCCTTCAACGACGGCACCCCGATCGACTGGACCGCGATCGAGGCCACCTGGAAGGCCAACAACGGTTCGGACAAGGCGTTCGACACCTCCTCCACCGACGGCTACGACCAGATCTCCTCCGTCCACCGGGGCGCGAACGCCAAGCAGGCCGTCATCGAGTTCAAGGGCGTCAACGCCTCCTGGACGACCCTGTTCACCACCTTCCTGCACCCGAAGGCGGCCACCGTCGCCAACTTCAACAAGGCGTACGTCAAGAAGGCCCACCCGGAGTGGGGCGCCGGTCCGTACACGGTCGGCGAGTGGAACACCCACTCCGGCGGCATCACCTTCGTCCGCAATCCGAAGTGGTGGGGCAAGAAGGGCAAGCTCGACAAGCGCGTCTACGTCAATCTGGAGTCGACCGCGGCGGTCAACGCCTTCAAGAACGGCCAGCTCGACTACACCTCGGCGGTCGACGCGGAGAGCCTGAAGCAGGTCAAGGGGCTCAAGGGGACGGAGATCCGCAGCGGCGGCAGCCCCTTCGAGTACTCCCTCTACTTCAACACCAAGTCGGCGAACCTCTCGGACACGGCCGTCCGCAAGGCCGTCCAGCAGGGCATCGACCGCTCCCAGATCGCGAAGATCCAGTTCCAGGGGCTCGACTACAAGGAGCCGCTGCCCGGTTCGGCGGTGCTGTACAGCTTCCAGAAGGGCTACCGGGACAATGTCTCCGCCGTCCTGAAGTACTCACCCGACGAGGCGAGGAAGACGCTCGACGCGGCGGGCTGGAAGCCCGGCGGCGACGGCATCCGGGTCAAGGACGGAAAGAAGCTGGAGGTCGGCTACACGATCCTCGGCGACCAGCCGCTGGACAAGGCGATCGCCGGTGCCTTCACCGCGATGCTGAAGCCGATCGGCGTCGAGGTCGTCACCAGGAAGGCCGACGAGGCGGACTTCTCGAAGATCCTCAGCGAGCGCAGGTTCGACCTCTTCCTGTCCGGCAACCGCTCCATGGACCCGTTCGGCGCCCGCTACCTGTGCGACTTCTACTGCTCCGACCGTGACTCCAACATCACCGGCGCCGGAACGCCGGCCCTGGACAAGGAGATCCGCGCGACCACCGCGATTGCCGACCTCGACGAGCAGGTGAAGGCGGTCAACGAGGTCGAGCAGAAGGCGCTCCGGCAGTACGCCTTCCTGCCGTTGTTCAGCGGCCCCTCGACGTACAGCGTGAAGAAGGGCCTCGCCAACGTCGGCGCCACCATCTTCCACAGCCCGCTCCCCGAGACGGTGGGCTGGGAGAAGTAGCCCGCACACGGCCGGGGTGCGTCAGACGGTGTCCCACCGCGCGCCGTCGTACGCCCGCCCGATCCGCCGCATCAGCTCCTCGTCCACCACGAATTCCTTGGCGTCGATCCGCCCGACCGGCGCGATGCCCTGCGAGTTGGTGAGGAACGCCGAGCGGAACGCGCCCAGCCCGTCCAGGGTCACCGGACGCCGTACGGACTTTGGCCCCGCGCCCGGCAGTTCCCGCTCCAGCAGCGCCATGGTGATGCCGGTCAGACACGGCGCGTCGGGCCAGACCACCGAAGTGCCGTCCCAGAAGCCGACGTTGGTGATCGCACCCTCCGTCACCGTGCCGTCCGGCAGGGTCAGCAGGGCCTCGTCGAACCCGGCGCGGGCGGCCAGCCGCGCGTAGTACGTCTGGCCGAACTCGCCGGGCCGCTTGATGTGCGGCACGGTGCGGGCGTACGGGACGGACATCAGGGCGTGCGGTTGTGCGGACTTCCGGGCCGGTCCGCGCACCGTGACCATGACGGTCGTCTCCGTGTCACCCGGCGGCAGATAGCCGTGCACCCGGACCGAGGCGTCCCGCACCCCGGCGCCCTCCAGCGCGTGCCGGATCAGCGCACGGACCCGCTCCCCGTCGAGCGGGCGCTCGAACAACTCCCGGTTCGCGCCGTCCAGCCGGGCCAGATGCAGATCGAGGCCGCGTACCTTTCCGTCCCTGACCTGCATGGCCGTGAAATGGCCGTAGCCGAGGAAGGCCGGAATCCGCAGATCCGCCTCGGTGGCCGGACGGCCGTCGAACTCGGCGTACGGGAAGGGCTGGTGCGGGGGAGTCGTCATGCCTCCACCGTAGGCCCGGCGAAGCGCGAGGCGACGGCCCCGGGGCCGGGGGAGCGGTCAGGGCGGTCCCTGGTGCGCGTTCCTGGTCAGGAGCGCGGCGGCTCGTCGGGGGTGCCGTTCGGCGGCAGCTTGCGTCCGGCGGCGGTGCGGTCCCGCCCGGCGGCGTCGCGCAGCGCCCGAAACCGCGCCCCGGGCCGCAGGCCGAAGCTCCGTTCCACACCCTTCGACCCGACGGTCGGACGGTGCCCGCCGAGATGGAGCGAGCCCGGCGGTATCGGCATCGACACGTTGTTGCCGCTCTCTTCCGGGCCGACGAAATGGAGGCGCTCGTCCGGCGCGGGGTAACGGGCGCCGGGCGGCGCCGTGGTGACGGGCATTGCGCGCATCGCGGTCACGAGTCGGGAGCCGCGCAGATCCCGGGGACCGGGAATCTCGCGGGCCCGGTCCGGACGGAGCTTGACCTCAACCATGGTTTACCTACGAGTCTCTCCGCATGGACCTCACCACGGCACTTTCATCCACCGCACCCACGACCGGTTCCACCGCCCCCCTGAAGGTCGCGGTCATCCTCGCCAGCAACCGGGAGGGGCGCTTCGCCCCCGTCATCTCCGACTGGTTCCTCTCGCACACCGGCTCCCACCCGGAGATCGAGACCGATCTGGTCGACGTCGCCGGACTCGGCCTCCCGGTCGCCCTCTCCTTCCGGCCCGACGACGAGTCGCGGGAGCGGCTCGCGGCCGTCGCGTCCAGACTGGCGGCGGCCGACGCCTTCGTCGTCGTCACCCCCGAGTACAACCACTCGTACCCGGCCCCGCTGAAGAACCTCATCGACTGGCACCGCGACGAGTGGCAGGCCAAACCCGTCGCCTTCGTCTCGTACGGCGGGGTCTCCGGCGGGCTGCGCGCCGTCGAGCACCTGCGGCAGGTCTTCGCGGAGCTGCACACCGTCGGCATCCGCGAAACGGTGTCCTTCCACAACGCGGGCGCGCTCTTCGACGACGAGGGCAGGCACCAGGACCCGGCGGGCTGCGACGCGGCGGCCAAGGTGCTGCTGGACCAGCTGGTCTGGTGGGGGCACGCCCTGCGCGAGGCCAAGGCGGTCCGCCCGTACGGCGCCTGACCCGGGAGCGCTGCGCCGCGCCGCGACGTCCCCGACAATCGACGGGTGCCGGGACATCCGGCGACCCGACCCCGCAGGAGCCGAAAGTGACGACGCCGGCATGGCTGACCGTACTGACCACGACGGACAGTGAGGAGAAGGCCCATGCCCTGGCGCAGGGCGCGGTGGAGGCGCGGCTCGCCGCCTGCGTACAGATCTCTGCGCCCGTCACCTCGGTCTACCGCTGGCAGAACGCCATCGAGACCACCGAGGAGTGGCAGCTGCTGATCAAGACGACGGCGGAGCGGTACGGCGAACTGGAGGCCCACCTGGAGGCGGCGCACGACTACGAGACCCCGGAGATCATCGCGATCCCGGTGGTACGGGGCAGCGCCCGCTACCTCGCCTGGGTCTCGGCCGAGACCGCGCCGGTCACGTCCTTGTAGCCCCGCAGGACCCGGGGCTGCGGGGCCTACCGCTCCCGCGCCGCCAGCGCCTCCCCGATCCCCGTCTCCTGGGGCCCCAGGAAGTGCGGATCGGGCTTGAACAGGGCGTCCAGCGCCGCCTTCCCCGCCGCGAACACCTCCCGCGTCCCGCCGTAGTACCAGGTCGCGTCGTGCTTGGCGTCCACGCCGACCCCGTACGCGTCGATCCCCGCGGACCGGCACAGGGCGATCGCCCGGCGGATGTGGAACCCCTGGCTCACCAGCACCGCCCGGTCGACCCCGAAGATCTTCTTGGCCCGCACGCAGGAGTCCCAGGTGTCGAACCCGGCGAAGTCGCTCACGATCCGCTCGTCCGGCACCCCGTGCTCCTTGAGATAGGTGCGCATGGCATCCGGCTCGTCGTACTCCTTCCGGCTGTTGTCCCCGGTGACGAGCACGACCTTCACCCTCCCGTCCCGGTACAGCTCGGCGGCGGCCTTCAGACGGTTGGCGAGATACGGCGACGGTCTGCCCTGCCAGAGCCCCGCCCCGAACACCATGACCACCTGCTGCGCGGGCGCGTCCGCGGTCGTCCTGACCCGGGCGTCGGCGACGGAGTACATCCAGGTCATCGGCGCCAGCCCGGCCACGCACGCGAGCATCACCGCCTGCACGGCCCGCCGCTGTCCGCGCCGCGTCCGCGGCAACCGCGGCCGCAACCGCCCGAGCAGCTGCCGTCCCGGCCACTTCACCCGCATGGGAGCCCCCTCTTTCCGTACCGCGTCCGGTCGTTCCGCTTGGGCGTCCCGCTCGGGCGTCCCACCTGATCGGACGATCCGGAGGCCGAAAGGGTTCTCGGACGGACGGGACGAATGCCGTACGCCCCACCGGACCGGGGCGCGCGCGCCGCCGGGCGGGCCGCCCCTTAGCATCGCCCAATGCTGCGTCCACGACTGATCGCGTCCGATCTCGACGGCACCCTCCTGCGCAACGACGGCACCCTCTCGCCCCGCACGCTGCGCGCCCTGCGCACCGCCGAGAGCGCCGGCGCGCAGATCGTCCTCGTCACCGCCCGGCCGCCCAGGTTCGTCGACCGGCTCGCCGACGCCGCGGGCTTCGGGGGGACGGCGGTGTGCAGCAACGGGGCGCTGGTGTACGACATCGGGACGCGCACCGTCGTCTCCTCCCGCGCCCTGCCGCTCACCACCGCCCGCCGCGTGGCCACCGCGCTCGCCGCCGCCGTGCCCGGGATCGGCTTCGCCCTGGAGACCGGCAACCACATCCTGTACGAGCCGGCCTACCGCCTGCGGCTCTCCGAGGACACCGGCGCCGAGCTGCCCGTACCGTCGCTCGCGGACCTCTGGCTGGCCGACGTCCCGGTCACCAAGCTCCTCGCCTGGTCGGACCGGCTCGACGCGGACGCGTTGCTGGCCGCCGCCGAGGCGGGGGCCGTCGACGGGGTGCAGCTCACCCACTCCGGCGGGCGCGGGCTGCTGGAGATCAGCGCGTGCGGGGTCACCAAGGCGGGCACCCTGTCGGTGCTGTGCGCCGGGCTGGGCATCGACGCCGCGGAGGTCGTCGCCTTCGGCGACATGCCCAACGACCTGAGCGTCCTCGAATGGGCGGGCGCCGGTTACGCGATGGGCAACGCCCACCCGAGCGTGCTGGCCGCGATGGCGACGCACACGCTCAGCAACGAGGAGGACGGGGTCGCGGACGTCATCGAGCGGCTCTTCGGTGCCGCCGGCTGAACCCCGCCGCACGCGGCCCGTCACCCGCACGCAACGGCGCCGCAACCTCTCTCCCGCACCATCGAGCCATGACGCAGCCGGCACCGGCACCAGCCCAGGAGTCCCTGCCCCTCGACAGCACGGCGCAACTGCTGACCCGCTTCACCGCACAGCTCGGCACCCAGCTCTGCCTGGTCACCCGGAACGGGACCCGCAGACCCGTACCGGCGGACGCCCGGCCCCGGGACGACGCCCGGGACGTATCCGCAGGAAGAACCTGATGAACGGACATCTCGGGGCGGCTGCCTGAGCCTTCTTGTCGGTCCGGCCGTTTACTGTCGGAACCATGGACGGCATGGACGGCATGGACGGCATGGACGGCACAAAGGACCACGGCACCGGCCCCTACGGCCCGGCCGACGCCGAGCGCTGGGACACCGAGCCGGACAAACGGCCGGGCCGCACCGCGTTCCAGCGCGACCGTGCCCGGGTGCTGCACTCCGCCGCACTGCGCCGGCTCGCCGGCAAGACCCAGGTGGTCACCCCGGGCACCCGCGGCCACGCCTGGGACGCCAGCCCCCGGACCAGGCTCACCCACTCCCTCGAATGTGCCCAGGTCGGCCGGGAGCTCGGGGCCGCACTCGGCTGCGACCCGGACCTCGTCGAGACGGCCTGCCTCGCCCACGACCTGGGCCATCCGCCGTTCGGGCACAACGGAGAGCAGGCGCTCAACGACTTCGCGTCGGACTGCGGGGGCTTCGAGGGCAACGCCCAGTCGCTGCGGCTGCTGACCAGAATCGAACCGAAGCGCTTCGTCCCCGACACCCGCACCGGCGAGCTGGTCAGCGTCGGACTCAACCTGACCCGTGCCGCCCTGGACGCCGCCACCAAGTACCCCTGGCCGCGCGGCGCACACCCCACCGACCCCGGTTCGCCGAAATTCGGGGTGTACGAGGACGACCTGCCGGTCTTCGAATGGGCCCGCAAGGGGGCACCGAAGGACCGCAAGTGCTTCGAGGCCCAGGTCATGGACTGGTCGGACGACGTCGCCTACTCCGTGCACGACTTCGAGGACGGGCTGCACGCCGGGCACATCGACCCCGACTGCCTGCACGCCGAACCGGAGCGGAACGCGATCTGGGCGGTCGCCGTCGGCCGTTACGTCCCGGCGGACACCGAGCCCCAGGAGCTGGCCGACGCGCTGGACCGGCTCATCGCCCAGGACTGGTGGCCGCACGGCTACGACGGCTCGGCCGTCGCCCAGGCCCGGCTGAAGGACGCGACGAGCCAGCTGATCGGCCGGTTCTGCCTCGCCGCCGAGAGCAGCACCCGGCAGGCTCACGGTACGGGCCGCCTCGGACGGTACGCCGCCGAGCTGGTCGTGCCCCGCGAGGCCCGCAACGAATGCGCCGTGCTCAAGGCGGTCGCCGACCGGTACGTCATGCAGCGCGCCGAGCAGGAGGCGATCCGCGCCGACCAGCGCATCGTCATCGCCGAGCTGGCCGCCGCCCTCACCGCGCGCGCTCCGGAGGGGCTGGAGCCGCAGTTCCGGGCGCTGTTCGGCGCCGCCCGCGACGACCGGGCCCGCAAGCGGGTGCTGGTCGACCAGATCGCCGCCCTGACCGACGCCTCGGCCCGCTCGCTGCACGCCGCGCTCACCGGACACCGCCGGTGACCGGCCTGCGGAGCCCCGTCCGGCCCGACCCGATTCCGCCCCGTCTGCGAGCCGCGCCCCGCGTCGGGGCCGGCGCCGCGCAGACTGGACCCGGCCACTGGGTGTGACCTGATCGGGGTACACCCTCTTTCGCCATCACACTGCGTGCGGGACGCTCGCAGTTGGCGGCGCCGCGAAGCAAGCACCGAGGAGGCATCAAGTGGTCGACGCACATCGGACGTTCGTCATCGTCGGCGGAGGACTGGCGGGAGCGAAGGCAGCCGAGACGCTCCGGGCGGAGGGTTTCAGCGGCCGGGTGATCCTGCTCGGCGACGAACGCGACCATCCGTACGAACGGCCCCCGCTCTCCAAGGGCTATCTCTCCGGCAAGGAGGAACGCGACAGCGTCTTCGTCCACGACACCGCCTGGTACGCGGGCGCCGACATCGAACTGCACCTGGGACAGCCGGTCACCGCACTCGACCGGGAGGCCCGCTCCGTACGGCTCGGCGACGGCACCGTCGTCCACTACGACAAGCTGCTGCTCGCCACCGGGGCCGAGCCGCGCCGCCTCCCCGTCCCCGGCACCGAGCTGGCCGGGGTCCACCATCTGCGCCGCCTGGCCCACTCCGACCGGCTGCGCAACGTACTGGCCGCACTCGGCAGGGACAACGGCCACCTGGTGATCGCCGGGGCCGGCTGGATCGGCCTGGAGGTCGCGGCGGCGGCCCGCGGCTACGGCGCCGAGGTCACCGTCGTCGAACCGGAGCCGACCCCGCTGCACCAGGTCGTCGGCCCCGAGCTCGGCCAGATCTTCACCGACCTGCACAGCGACCACGGGGTCCGCTTCCACTTCGGCCTCCACCTCACCGAGATCATCGGCCAGGACGGCCTGGTGCTCGCCGTCCGCACCGACGACGGCGAGGAGCACCCCGCCCACGACGTGCTCGCCGCGATCGGCGCCGCGCCCCGCACCGCCCTCGCCGAGACCGCCGGGCTCGCGATGGCCCCCCGCGCGGACGGCGGCGGCATCGCCGTCGACGCCTCGCTGCGCACCAGCGACCCGCACATCTTCGCGGCCGGTGACGTCGCCAACGTGGCCCACCCGCTGCTCGGCACCCGGCTGCGCGTGGAGCACTGGGCGAACGCGCTGAACAGCGGCCCGGCCGCCGCCCGCGCCATGCTCGGCCAGGACGTCAGCTACGACCGGGTGCCGTACTTCTTCTCCGACCAGTACGACCTCGGCCTCGAATACTCCGGCTGGGCGCCGCCGGGCAGCTACGACCAGGTGGTCATCCGCGGCGACGCCGGGAAGCGGGAGTTCATCGCCTTCTGGCTGAAGGACCGCCGGGTACTGGCCGGGATGAACGTCAACGTGTGGGACGTCACCGAGACCGTGCAGGGGCTGATCCGGTCCGGCCGGCCGGTCGACCCGGACGCACTGGCGGACCCGTCCGTACCGCTGGAGTCCCTGGGCTGAGCGCGGCCCGGCCGTCCCGCCGGGGCTCCCGGACGGGACGAGCCGGCCGGTGCGCGCCGCACCGGCGGTTCCACGGATCACATCGGCGCGCTCCACGGCTGTCCCACCCCACCCGTAGACTTCACCCGTGGCAGGCAGGATCAATGACGACGACGTGAAGGCGGTACGGGACGCGGTCCCGATCGACGCCGTCGTTTCCGAGTATCTCCAGCTGCGCAACGCGGGCGGTGGCAACCTCAAGGGACTCTGCCCCTTCCACGACGAGAAGTCCCCCTCCTTCCAGGTGAGTCCGAGCAAGGGTCTCTTCCACTGCTTCGGCTGCCAGGAGGGCGGCGACACGATCGCCTTCGTGCAGAAGATCGACCACCTGACGTTCGCCGAGGTCGTCGAGCGGCTCGCCGCCAAGGCCGGCATCACCCTGCGGTACGAGGAGGGCGGGTACAACCCCTCCCACCAGCGCGGCGAGCGCATCCGGCTGGTCGAGGCGCACAAGGCGGCCGCCCGCTTCTACGTCGAGCAGCTGGACGGCCCGGAGGCCGAGATCGGCCGCAGGTTCCTCGCCGAGCGCGGCTTCGACCAGGCGGCCGCCGCCCACTTCGGCGTCGGCTACAGCCCGGCCGGCTGGGACCACCTCACCCGCTATCTGCGCGGCCAGGGCTTCAGCGACAAGGAGCTGATCGCCTCCGGCCTCTCCCAGGACGGCAGGCGCGGCCCCATCGACCGCTTCCGCGGCCGGCTGATGTGGCCGATCAGCGACACCTCCGGCGACGTCGTCGGCTTCGGCGCCCGCAAGCTGCGCGACGACGACAACGGACCGAAGTACCTCAACACCCCCGAGACCGCGATCTACAAGAAGTCCCAGGTGCTGTACGGCATCGACCTGGCGAAGAAGGACATCGCGAAGGCCAGCCGGGCCGTGGTCGTCGAGGGCTACACCGACGTCATGGCCTGCCACCTCGCCGGGATCACCACCGCCATCGCCACCTGCGGCACCGCCTTCGGCGGCGACCACATCAAGATCCTGCGCCGCCTCCTGATGGACAACGGCAGCGCCCGGGTGATCTTCACCTTCGACGGCGACGCGGCCGGGCAGAAGGCCGCCCTGCGCGCCTTCGAGGACGACCAGAAGTTCGCCGCCGAGACGTACATCGCGATCGCCCCGGACGGCATGGACCCCTGCGATCTGCGCCTGGTCAAGGGCGACGAGGCCGTCCGCGACCTGGTCGAACCCCGCACCCCGCTCTTCGAGTTCGCGCTCCGCCAGATCGTCGGCCGGTACGACCTGGAGACCCCGGCCGGACGCGGCGCCGCGCTCGACGAGGCGGCCCCCGTCGTCGCCCGGATCAAGAACAGCTCCTCGCAGCACGAGGTCGCCGTCCAGCTGGCCGGCATGCTCGGCATCCTGGACACCCAGTTCGTGGTCAAGCGGGTCGGCCAGCTCGCCCGCTGGGCCCGCGAACGGGGCGACCAGCGCGGCCCCGGCCAGGCCCCCTCCCGCGGTGGCCCCCGGCAGCAGCAGGTCCAGG